>NZ_JAMOKT010000129.1:0-4641 GCF_023656795.1 Parabacteroides caeci | reverse complement strand
ACGATGGATAGGGGTTCTGAGAGGAAGGTCCCCCACACTGGTACTGAGACACGGACCAGACTCCTACGGGAGGCAGCAGTGAGGAATATTGGTCAATGGGCGAGAGCCTGAACCAGCCAAGTCGCGTGAAGGATGAAGGATCTATGGTTTGTAAACTTCTTTTATATGGGAATAAAGTGAGGAACGTGTTCCTTTTTGTATGTACCATATGAATAAGCATCGGCTAACTCCGTGCCAGCAGCCGCGGTAATACGGAGGATGCGAGCGTTATCCGGATTTATTGGGTTTAAAGGGTGCGTAGGTGGCTTATTAAGTCAGCGGTGAAAGTTTGTGGCTTAACCATAAAATTGCCGTTGAAACTGGTTAGCTTGAGTATATTTGAGGTAGGCGGAATGCGTGGTGTAGCGGTGAAATGCATAGATATCACGCAGAACTCCGATTGCGAAGGCAGCTTACTAAACTATAACTGACACTGAAGCACGAAAGCGTGGGGATCAAACAGGATTAGATACCCTGGTAGTCCACGCAGTAAACGATGATTACTAGCTGTTTGCGATACACAGTAAGCGGCACAGCGAAAGCGTTAAGTAATCCACCTGGGGAGTACGCCGGCAACGGTGAAACTCAAAGGAATTGACGGGGGCCCGCACAAGCGGAGGAACATGTGGTTTAATTCGATGATACGCGAGGAACCTTACCCGGGTTTGAACGCATTCGGACCGGAGTGGAAACACTTCTTCTAGTAATAGCCGTTTGCGAGGTGCTGCATGGTTGTCGTCAGCTCGTGCCGTGAGGTGTCGGCTTAAGTGCCATAACGAGCGCAACCCTTATCACTAGTTACTAACAGGTCAAGCTGAGGACTCTAGTGAGACTGCCAGCGTAAGCTGTGAGGAAGGTGGGGATGACGTCAAATCAGCACGGCCCTTACATCCGGGGCGACACACGTGTTACAATGGTGGGGACAAAGGGCAGCTACCTGGCGACAGGATGCTAATCTCCAAACCCCATCTCAGTTCGGATCGAAGTCTGCAACCCGACTTCGTGAAGCTGGATTCGCTAGTAATCGCGCATCAGCCATGGCGCGGTGAATACGTTCCCGGGCCTTGTACACACCGCCCGTCAAGCCATGGGAGTTGGGGGTACCTAAAGTCCGTAACCGCAAGGATCGGCCTAGGGTAAAACCGATGACTGGGGCTAAGTCGTAACAAGGTAGCCGTACCGGAAGGTGCGGCTGGAACACCTCCTTTCTGGAGCTAAGAGTTCGTTATCAAGTTGACTAAAAGGTATTAGTTAACTTGTACTACGGTTGAATATGTATAAAATATAGATCTACCGGCAATAAAACGTCGGCAAGAGAGAAAAATGATGCTGAGGGAAACCAAGGCAAAGTTGACAGTCCTATAGCTCAGTTGGTTAGAGCGCTACACTGATAATGTAGAGGTCGGCAGTTCAACTCTGCCTGGGACTACAGAATCTCTAAGAGAGAATTTTGGGGGATTAGCTCAGCTGGCTAGAGCATCTGCCTTGCACGCAGAGGGTCAACGGTTCGAATCCGTTATTCTCCACTCCAAAATAATTGGCAGATTGGCATATTGCTAAATTGGCATATTGCTAAATTGGCAAATTATTGAAAAGATCTTTGACATGATGGACAACGTAAAATAAAGTAACAAGAGCAAGCTGAAGATATATCAATCCGAATTACCCGTGTGGTAAGCGGAAATAAGAAAGTAAGCAAGGGCAGACGGTGGATGCCTTGGCTCTCGGAGGCGACGAAGGACGTGATAAGCTGCGATAAGCTGGGGGGAGATGCAAATAATCTTTGATCCTCAGATTTCCGAATGGGGCAACCCGGCAGGTTGAAGGCCTGTCATCCCGTAATGGGAGGCGAACGTGGGGAACTGAAACATCTAAGTACCCATAGGAGGAGAAAATAAAAATGATTCCGCAAGTAGTGGCGAGCGAACGCGGAAGAGCCCAAACCGGTATTGTTTAGGCAATACCGGGGTTGTAGGACCACGCTGTGGCAAGAAATTAGGAAAGTGGAACACTTTGGAAAAAGTGATCATAGAGGGTGAAAATCCCGTACACGACTTTCTAACGAAGCCTAGTGGTATCCTGAGTAGCGCGGAGCACGAGAAATTCTGTGTGAATTAGCGGGGCCCATCCCGTAAGGCTAAATACTCCCGAGAGACCGATAGCGAACCAGTACCGTGAGGGAAAGGTGAAAAGAACCTCGAACAGAGGAGTGAAATAGACCCTGAACCCGTCTGCCTACAAGCGGTCGGAGCAACGTAAGTTGTGACGGCGTGCCTTTTGCATAATGAACCTACGAGTTACTTTCTCCGGCAAGGTTAAGTATTTCAGATACGGAGCCGAAGCGAAAGCGAGTCTGAACAGGGCGAATTAGTCGGAGGGAGTAGACGCGAAACCAAGTGATCTACCCATGGTCAGGTTGAAGGTTAGGTAACACTAACTGGAGGACCGAACCGGTAAGCGTTGAAAAGCTTTCGGATGAACTGTGGGTAGGGGTGAAAGGCTAATCAAACTTGGAGATAGCTCGTACTCCCCGAAATGCATTTAGGTGCAGCCTTTATTTAGTATAGCATGAGGTAGAGCGACTGATTGGATGCGAGGGCTTCACCGCCTATCAAGTCCAGATAAACTCCGAATGCGTGCTATATATTGATAAGGAGTGAGGGCGCGGGTGCTAAGGTCCGCGTCCGAGAGGAGAAGAATCCAGACCATCAGCTAAGGTCCCCAAATAACAGTTAAGTTGAACTAACGAAGTCAGACTGCAGAGACAGCTAGGATGTTGGCTTGGAAGCAGCCATTCATTTAAAGAGTGCGTAACAGCTCACTAGTCGAGGAGTTTGGCGTGGATAATACTCGGGCATAAACTGTTTACCGAAGCTATGGATCCAGAGTTATGGATGGTAGGGGAGCATTCCAGTGGCGTTGAAGGTGAGGGATAACCCTTGCTGGAGTAGCTGGAAAAGCAAATGTAGGTATAAGTAACGATAAAGGAAGTGAGAAACTTCCTCGCCGAAAGACTAAGGTTTCCTGATCAACGTTAATCGGATCAGGGTAAGTCGGGACCTAAGGATAAGCCGAACGGCGATTCCGATGGAAGAATGGTTTAATATTCCCATACTACTTTATAGAGCGATGTGGAGACGGAGAAGTGACAGTCCTGCCAACTGACGGAATAGTTGGTTAAAGGGTGTAGACGTCGATCGAAGTAGGCAAATCCGCTTTGAGAGTCGAACCTGACAGTATGCCGAGTACTTGTACAAGGCAATATGGATGTAAACAGGCTCCCTAGAAAATCCGCTAAGCATATCTATAGAGTACCCGTACCGTAAACGGACACACGTAGTTGGGTTGAGAATACTGAGGCGCTCGAGTGATTCACGGTTAAGGAACTAGGCAAATTGACCCTGTAACTTCGGGATAAAGGGTCCCTGTCAGCGATGGCAGGGCGCAGAGAATAGGTCCAGGCAACTGTTTAACAAAAACACATGGCTGTGCGAAATAGAAATATGAAGTATACAGCCTGACACCTGCCCGGTGCTGGAAGGTTAAGAGGAGAGCTCATCGCAAGAGAAGGTTTGAATTGAAGCCCCAGTAAACGGCGGCCGTAACTATAACGGTCCTAAGGTAGCGAAATTCCTTGTCGGGTAAGTTCCGACCTGCACGAATGGTGTAATGATCTGGACACTGTCTCAACCGTGAGCTCGGTGAAATTGTAGTATCGGTGAAGATGCCGATTACCCGCGATGGGACGAAAAGACCCCGTGAACCTTTACTATAGCTTTACATTGAATTTGGGCAACTAATGTGTAGGATAGGCCGGAGACAATGAAGCAGGCACGCCAGTGTTTGTGGAGTCGCCGTTGAAATACGGCCCTTTGGTTGTTTGAGTTCTAACTCGCGTAAGCGAGGACACTGTATGGTGGGTAGTTTGACTGGGGTGGTCGCCTCCAAAAGAGTAACGGAGGCTTCTAAAGGTACCCTCAGACCGATTGGTAACCGGTCGTAGAGTGTAATGGCATAAGGGTGCTTGACTGGGAGAGATACAACTCGATCAGGTAGGAAACTAGAGCATAGTGATCCGGTGGTTCCGCATGGAAGGGCCATCGCTCAAAGGATAAAAGGTACTCCGGGGATAACAGGCTGATCGCTCCCAAGAGCTCATATCGACGGAGCGGTTTGGCACCTCGATGTCGGCTCGTCACATCCTGGGGCTGGAGAAGGTCCCAAGGGTTGGGCTGTTCGCCCATTAAAGTGGCACGCGAGCTGGGTTCAGAACGTCGTGAGACAGTTCGGTCTCTATCTATCGTGGGCGCAGGAGATTTGAGTGGCTCTGACACTAGTACGAGAGGACCGTGTTGGACAGACCTCTGGTTTACCGGTTGTACCGCCAGGTGCACCGCCGGGTATCTAAGTCTGGATTGGATAAGTGCTGAAAGCATCTAAGTACGAAGCCAGCCTCAAGATAAGATCTCCCTGAGGGTCGTTGTAGACTACGACGTAGATAGGCTACAGGTGTAAGGGCAGTAATGTCGAAGCCGAGTAGTACTAATAGCCCGAGACTTTCTATTTCCGAGAGGAAGGATTGATATATCAGCAGTGTTAGTA
>NZ_JAMOKT010000128.1:0-4779 GCF_023656795.1 Parabacteroides caeci | reverse complement strand
AGGTCACCTTAATTGACCTCAAAGGTATGATTTCAAATCGTCGCGCCTAAAAAGTAGTATCTAATAGACTATATTTCAATTATTTCAAAGAACTATTTATCCACTTTTACGGGACAGTAATGTTAGTATGTATATAAACTGCATGTATTTTACCTCCATTATTCTCTGTGTTATGCTAATTGCTGATTTGTAAAAATGACAATAACATTGATTTTTATTGTCTTAAAAGAATAAATACTCTTGCTTTTTCCAATAAATATCCCTATATTAGCCAAAAATAAAACACAATCGTTGCCGTTGAGGTGAAAAGCGATGATCCGATTGTGAAATTTAAGATTTAACAATCGAAATGAAAGCCTTTTATCTTTACATATTATTAATAGCAACCACCTTCTTCTCCTGCCACAACAAGCAGAAAGAGAAGGAAAAACAGATACTGCAACTTGTAAACGAATGGCAGGGAAAACAGATCGTGTTCCCTGAAAATGTCGTTTTTACCCGTTATCTGACAGATACCACGGATTTTCAGATTCCGCAATCTGAGTATAAAGTATTAATATATGTAGACTCCATCGGTTGCACCAACTGTAAACTGAAACTGGATAAATGGAAGGAACTGATCGAATATACCGATTCAGTAACACAAAATAAAGTACCTTTCCTCTTCTTTATACATCCCAAAGATGCGAGGGAAATACGTTACATGCTGAAATGTAATGGTTTCGACCATCCCATTTGTATTGATTTGGACGACCGGTTGAACAACTTGAACAAGTTCCCGGCTGATATAACTATCCAGACATTCCTGCTGGACAAGAACAACAAAGTCGTAGTTTTGGGTAACCCCATACACAATATAGCAGTAAAAGACCTGTATCTGAAACAAATTACAGGTAAGGAGAGCCCGAACAAAAACATCCCGAAAACAACAGCCGAAACAACAAAGACAGAAATCGACTTCGGTGTTTTCGACAAATCGGAAGTAAAGGAGACAACCATAGAAATAAAAAACACCGGGGACAATCCCCTTGTGATAGTGGACGTAAGTACCACTTGCGGCTGCACTGCAGTCACGTATGACAAACGACCTGCGAAACCCGAAGAATCCCTCCGGGTGGGAATTAAGATGACACCGAAGGATACAGGTTTCTTCGATGAAGTTGTTACGATCAAGTACAATAGCTCGAATAATCAACATGTTAAACTAAAAATAAAGGGGAATGTTCGGTAATCGAACAGGTGGGAGTTTATTGTATCAAGCAAGAATATATAAACGTCCCCTATATAAACATGAAAGGAGGTGTCGAAAGCTAACACATAAAAATACAATACTAATATTTACAACAAGAAAGTTATAAACCTCAAAAACAAGAAATAAAAATATGCTAAAAATATTATCAATATTAACAATTCTATTTATAGGCATAAACCTTTACATTACAAATGCCAATAAGGAGATAACGAACAGTCTATTTTTAACGAACATTGAAGCTCTTAGCTTCAATGAATCAGATAGCGGTGATGGTTATACAGTATGTATAGTTGGTGACCGTACAATAGATTCCAGTGTTGAACCCCGCACTTGGTGCGGAAACTGTAGATCTGTACGTGTAGTACAAAAGGGAGATGGAAAATGTAAAATTGGATAATAGTCAACATATATGAAAAAAGTATTCATTTCAACCACAATAATTATGATTGTTATTAACTTAATTATCATAAACCTACATTCCTCTCAAAATAAAAAAACATACTTTTTTAATGAAAACCTCGTCGCATTAGCAGGAGGTGAAGAAGGAGGAGATAGTTCATTACAATATAAATATTGTATTACAGGAGACAAACTTACTTCAGGAGCTACATCAGCAGGAGTCATCGCTATATACTGTGGAGACTGTTTAGGTGCCAGAATATGGCCTACTGGTGACGGAGAATGTCGTAGATATTAAAAATTAAATCTATACTCTGTATATTCACCTAGTTAGCTAACTAAAATGTATAGCAGAGTATAGATATAAAATTAATTTATAATGAAACATAAAATCCTTTTCTTACTATTTATATTTAGCTTGATATCTTGCAAAAAAAAATATCCAATAACTAATTATCAAGGTCTCATATATCCAACTGTTATACAAAAAGAAACAATAACAGAGGGGTGTTTTTTCGACATGTTATGTATTCAAGACTCTATCTTATTATTAAAAGCAGAATGTGATTCTTTCTTCTTCCATTTATATAAAATGGAAAATTTAAAGTATGTAGGTAGATTTGGAGAAAAAGGTAAGTCACCATGGGATTTCCAATTCCCATTTCCTTATAATAGCAATACTACAAAGTATCCACAAAACGACACAATACTATTTTATGACATGAATTTAATGTGCAAAAAATCAATAAACATCAATAATATAATAAACAAAAAAGAAGCAATATCAGAAAATATCACCCAAGACTATTTAGATGAAAAATTATTCTTTAGTAAAGAATTAAACCAAATTGGTACAAACATCACAATAGGTAGTAATATTAATAAATCAGATGGTATTTTTTTCATATATAATAAATTTTCAAAAGAAATAAAATGGATTGATTTTTACCCCAAATATTCTATTGATAAAGAATATAGAAATTCTGTATATTCAGGTGTTGTATGCGCTAATGAGGCAAAAAACAAAATAGCTTTTGCCTATAGACATTTTGATTGCATCCTTTTCTATTCACTAACAGGTGATTTAATAAAAGAAATCTACTTTAGTCAACCAAAATTACCTGATTTATCTCCTAATTTTCATGGAGTATCTAATGATTCCCCTATATATTTCTCTAAAATATATGGCACTACAGAAAAATGCTATTTTTTAAGAATAGGAAAAGGATTGAATTACATTTTAAACAATGAAGGAAAAACAGAAATCAATATATTTGAACTTGATTGGAATGGGAATTTACAAAATGTATATTATTTTGACAAAGAATTTTCTTCTTTCTGCATAGATAATAGTGGAGAATATTTATATGCTTTACAAGCAAATAATAACGAGAATGAACCATTTGTTAATTTATTAAAAATAAGACTAAGCCATGAATAAATATATTATTTTCATATGCATATTTATTATATTAAATATTACTCTAATCATCAAAAACAATAATATAAACAAAAACTACAATAAAGCATTAGAAAGAAATATAGTTTTAACAAACAAACTAAACGATATTGCATATTATACAACAAAAAATATTAAATACAATAATCCCACCACAGACATAAACAAAGAAATAGATCTAAATATATTCAAATTCAATAAAAACAAATACAAAATATTTTATAGAGTAGATTTTCCGTATTGTGAAAATTGTATCTATCCTACAATAGAGTTACTAAACGAATTAGCAGATGAGATAGGTTTTGATAAAATTACAATAATAACATCATTTCCCAACATTGAATATGGAGACGATTTTCATGAATTCACAAAAAAATACAATTTAGACATAATCAACATACCTGAAAGTGATTTTTGTATTGAAAAAAAAGAACTTATAGGTTCGTATATTTTTACAATGAATAAAAACCTCAATATAAACAATATATTTTTTTGTGGAAAAAACAATCACTTTATGCTAAATGAATATTTCACCTACTTAAAAGAATACATAGATTCTAATTGAATAAAGACAAATATGCAAATAGAAATAACAAAATGAAAAAACAAACACATATACATACCCTGATCAACAAAGCCATCAATATAGTCTTCTGGCTATGTATGACAGTTACTCTATGGTTTGTTTTACAGGTATTTGTCTTTGCCTCTTTCAAAATCCCCAGCGATTCGATGGAACCGGGATTAATTACAGGAGACAATATACTTGTCTGGAAACCGACCGTTGGACCTCGCATATTCAATCTGTTTGCCTCCATGAGAAACGAACAGACAGAGATTTATCGCATTCCCGGTTTCAAAAAGATAAAACGCAATGATATTCTGGTTTTCAATTTTCCGCATCCAAACAGTTGGGATAAAATTGAAATACATATACTCAAATATTACATCAAACGGTGCGTCGGAATACCGGGAGATACCTTATCCATCCGAAACGGATTCTTTCATGTGGAAGGCGTACAAACACCTCTCGGCAACATGGAGTCACAAAAAGGAATAGCTGCGACTGAGAAATTTCAAGACGGTATATTCCAGAGTTTCCCATTCGACAGCATCATTGGTTGGAACATCAAGGATTTCGGACCGCTCTATATACCGGCAAAAGGCGATTCTGTTACTTTAGATCGTACAAACTTCCGGTTATATAAAAAACTGATCGAATGGGAACAACAGGAAAGCCTTCAATACAAAGATTCTATGACTTTTCTTAACGGAAAGCCGATCTACGGATATCGTTTCCAAGAAAACTATTATTTCATGGCAGGCGACAAAGGCATGAACTCGCAGGATTCACGCTATTGGGGATTACTGCCTGAAGAATATATCGTCGGGAAAACATGGATTATATGGAAATCGGTAGACCCATATACGGATAAATTCAGATGGGACAGATTTTTGAAAATTATTCATTAATAGAATTGATTATAAAGCAAATCCACTATATATGTATCAAAATTACAGTAATATGAAATTAAATCTGTTTGCCACCAGGGCAACCGCACCAAAATTTCTATTAAAATATGTTTTGTGGCATAAATCATTAAAATATTTCAAAAAAAGTTGTGTAATTGGGGAATAAAGGTAATCTTGCAGAAAGAAAAGTCTTAAC
>NZ_JAMOKT010000127.1:0-5393 GCF_023656795.1 Parabacteroides caeci | reverse complement strand
ATATCGTTATTAGTTAATAATGAATTTGATACAATACAAAGTTAACTAAAATGGTATAGCTTTTGTAGTGCTATCTCGTGCTATCCGTCTTTTCCGATTTTAAACATAGGAACTATTTTTAATGCCGGCAAAATTGTTTTAAGTCGCAACAAAGATAAAGTTTTATATTATATCACCGACAAATATCATTGGCTAAAGCCTTTTAGAAATACCATCCCAAATTAAACTGGATAACGCCATTATGTTCTTTTCCTTTAAACAGGCTGAAACCACCGGGAGAAAGTTCCGATTCACGATAAAGATAAGTACATCCTAAATTGTAATTGGCAGAAAGAACCAATCCCATATCAAAAGCATAACCGGCACCTATGGAAAAAGACAAATCACAATTCCGAACGTCGTCTTTTATATCCCCCGAAAAAGTTTTTGTCTCAGAAGGTTTATGATTCAATTCGTATTGAAAATTCGTAGCTTTAGCTTTTACATTAATTCCCAGTTGTGGCCCGGCAAACATATGAAATCCTTTATACAAATAAAACTTTACATGAAGAGGTATATTTAAATAATCAACATTCAACTTTGATGTTTCTCCTTTATATTTATACCGATGCCCTTGCATCGAATAATAAACTCCCGGTTCCAGTGCAAACAATTTGGAAAAACGGATTTCTCCGGCAACTCCGACATTTACACCAGGCCGCATATCAGCAAAACTTTCCGGGTAGGTATTAGCCAGATTAAACCCGATTCGGGGAATAAAATGAAACTCTTGTGCAGATATCTGAATAGAGATAAAGGCAACAAACAAAAGGAGTACTAACTTTTTCATAACATATCTAATAACATTGTTAAATATATAGATGCCGGATATTACTAATATGTTGCATGAGAACTTAATTTTTAATGTATGAAGTCATTGAAGCAATAAAACTGGTAAATACTTCGTTTATTAAATAGTAGTCACTCAAAAACATATTATCATGAACACAACCTCTTTAAAACCCGGAATCCAAAAAACTATCAATAACATATCTGAAATTTGGTTCCTGTTGATTTTGGCTGTACCGACTATTTTCGATGCAATCTTCGAAATAGGAAGCAAAGGGAAATGGACAATTTCTTTCACTCTTCTTTCAATAACTGTCATTTTAATAAGCATACTTATCAAACAATTAATTCAAAAAACCGCATGGATAAGCCTTGTACTGGGAGTTGTTTTGTGTTTCTTTTCCTCATTTTTTATAGCAGCAGCCCTCTCCGAGTATAATGAATTTCCACTAGGAACCGAACCTAATGCCCTTTCGTTGCTTGCCTTCGGAACAATCGTCGGTGGAATATCATTCGCCTTGGCTATCAAAATGAGTTTCCAAGGAGCATACAAACTGTATACCGATTGAAAGCAAAAATAATTTCTTCATCGACATTGGCATATTCATGCGATATGAAATTTCTAAGAGCTATTACTTTTCGCCAAGGTATTTCAGAAGACTTCAGTAATAGCTCTCCATTGGTACATTCATCTATCTTCTTAATATTCTCTCCAATGATTTGAAGACGCATTACACGACCAGATCACAACGATCTAAAACTCTACCTTTATCAAACATAAATGCCATCTTTCAGAATGTTATTCTTTAGTGCAGGGCGCAGTGAATCTCTTAACCTAATCAAATCAACCTTACATTTACACAATGATTCCAACAATTCTTTAAGATCAAAAATAATGAATGGCTCCACTTTCTCCAGTGAAACAAACACATCCAGATCGCTTTCCTCTGTTTGTTCTCCTCTGGCAACAGAACCATAAATACCCAGTTCTTTAATACCAAACTGAGGACCAAACTCTTTTTTGAATTTAGACAGTATTTCTTTATATTCTGTTACAGACTTCATAAGCATTTCGTTTTTACAAAGTTAGGAATAAATTTAATATCTATGATATAGGATTAAGCAGAATGTGTCACAGGACAATACTGATCCTCATTCAAACCTACAACAAAGAATTATACCGTACCATCGGAATGCCGGATTAACTTTCCCGGCATTCTTTTTAATCTTTCATATTTCTTTCAATTTCTTCAATCGTAGGCAAACTGCTTTTAAATTCTTCGGGCAAAATATTTCGTAAATCGTAAGCCGATACCCCCAATGGTTTGTGTATGTCGGCTAACGTATATTCGGCAACGACATCTTCTTTATCCTTACAAATCAATAGGCCAATAGTAGGATTATCATCCTTTCCACGCATCTGACGATCTACGGCCGTTACATAAAAATTCAATTTACCGGCAAACTCCGGCTCGAACTTAACCGTTTTAAGCTCTACCACTATAAAGCACTTCATTCTGAAATGATAAAATAGCATATCTATGTAATAAGTAGATTTGCCAACTTGAATTGGAACCTGATGCCCAGCAAAAGCAAAGCCTGTTCCCAGTTCCAGCAAAAAACGAGTGAGATTATCAGTTAATGCTTTTTCCAACTCTTTTTCTTTATAACCATCCGTCAGCATCAAGAAGTCAAAGTTGTAGGGATCTTTCAGTGCCTCCTGGGCCAACTCACTTTGTAACGGAGGAAGAGTTGAAGAAAAGTTTGAAATAGATTTACCTTGAGCATGAAATAAATCAATTTCTATAAAATGGATTAGTATAGCACGACTCCAACCTTCTTGCTTTGTTTTTCTTAAATAGAATAAAGCCTCATCTACAGATTTACATTTTGTGATTATCTCTGTATGATGTCTCCATGGTATTTCTGCCACAACTTGTGGCAGTTTCTGTTGTCGAAATTCTGCACCAACTTGGTGCAGTTTTATTTCATCACCAGAATAAAATAAAAACCACTTTTTCATGTACCACAGATTACGAGCAGAAAAACCTTTCATCTCAGGAAAAGCGATACGTAAATCAGCGCTTAGTTGTTCAATAACACTATCACCCCAATTGGAAATGGATTGTTTACGAACAATATCAGAGCCAATGCTCCAATACAACTCGAGAAGTTCTGTGTTGACTCTTAAAGCCGCTTTGATCTGGCTTTGTCTGATACGCTGTTTGAGTTCTACCAGCCATTGCTGATACTCTTTGTCTGTCTTAATTAAATTATTCATAGTCTCGGATTTGTTAAAATAAACGTCAATGCTGCAAACATACAACAAAACCTCTAATGAAACAAAGGATAAGCAAAATATCCTTGGGGACAGATTCTCATCCAAACCCGCCATTCACTCATTTTTCAACCGGGTGAAAGTCTTTCGCCTATACTTTTGAACTGTAATCAGATTTTTCATTTAAATTTACAGTTATGAAAGCAAGACTCTTATTTTTATTCCTGTGCCTAATATGGAACGGCTGGGCGGACACATTCGTCCCTTACAATCCCGACTCACTGAAAAAGGGAGATTGGATAACCCTCGAAGCGGTCCATTACTATCCCTATATCGCTCCGGGGATTAAAGAAGAAATCCCTTGGAGGGCGGAGAATATACGCCGGATCACCATACTAGCTACAGTGGCAGAAAAAACAGACAAATCCATTTCTATCGACTATACGCTGGATAACCTGTACGATTGCCATAATAATAAGGAAAAACATGGTTTTCATTATTTCGATAGCCGCTATCGACAGGATTTCGCAATTAAAGATAATATATCAGACAAACGGATTCTACGTGTCACATACGACCGGAAAAGTCGAGAAGCAATTACATTTGATAAGTCAGACTCAATCTACTCTTATCCGAAAACGTTTGTTCCTTTTGGAGTAAGACAGGAGGGGGTATCTGCCTATCCGGGAACTTTTTTCCAAAATTCGTTAAATCTGAATCGACAACTCCTCCCGATAACCCAAAATATCCTGACTGGATGGAAAGCGGACGGGACCATCTCGATAGCACCAGATACACGAATTGTCGACGCCTCATTTCCTCTTCCTCCGAATACGGAATTTACCTGTAGCAATTATGGTCTCGATGTATCTAAGGATTCGACTATTCACAAGAAAATATTCATCGCTTACCCGACAGAATATAAAGTCGGAGAACGAATAACGCTGCTGCTTACTCCTGGAGATTCCATTGTTGAAGACAAAGAAGCATATATAAATACACATATCTATCATTACGAGGGACGAGGTAGTGAACAGAATAACCTACAATACAACACTCAACGATTTTCTTACTACAATTCTGAATACGGCAACATTTCTCCCGACGAGTTAAAAAAATCCTTCCAGCACCGTGATTCTCTTTTTCAAACTACTTTAGAAAAAGATTTTAAGAAAATGGATCCCTATTGGAGAAGAGTATTCGAATTATCAGAACAGTATTTTAAAGGGGGATTTATCCTGCGGTGCTACATGTTTAAGACCGACAAAGAGGCCTGGTATGATAGCAGTTTACTCGATTGGCAAGCTCCCCCTTTCGCATCAGTCAATCCGCTTATTGATAATGCCTACCGCTTGAAGAATCCTTATTCAGCACATTACGGTTTTTTTCTGTATATGTATGCTACCTATAAAAAGCAGGAACTCAAATCGGACAATATATGTCTGAACAAACAAAAAATAACTCCACAGGAAGACTATCTGCTAAATAAACAAATCTTCTCTGGCTATCCTAAATACTTTTTAAACGGAGCGAACCTGACAAGTTTGATGTATAGCAAGACACTACATGGAATAGAAGATGATTATAACGATTTTATCGCTTCCTGTCCAGATACCAGCCTGACAAACGAAGTAAAAAGAGTATACAATAAACTATTACCTTTCGAATATGGTAAGAATATCAAGGAAACTGGCCTGATCATAACCGACAGCCTACATTTGGTGAAAGGAAGCGATCGGAAATATATCCTGTTATATGTATCCACCCCCGATGGTCTTGGCGGAATGAGCCTGCAAACGGCACTCGACTTGGAAAAACAACTCAAAACAGAAGGGTTGGCCTCTATCGTCCAATTCGAACTTTACGCACATTTTAAAGCTCACAACGCGAAAGTGGTAAAACCGTTTAAAGCCATACCCGAAAAGGTCGAAAAGGATTTAATTTATAATAAGGGATTCTCTTTACTGACGGTCCTGATGCGCGAAGACGGGACGATTATCCATCGGGATTTCGGATATTTAAACACCGAGCCAATCCTTGAATTAATAAAAAAAGACCTGAATAGAGAAGACAAATCTTTCAACGATTTTATGAAAGGATTCAAGGAGGGCATTCTAGGTGCGCTCCTAATCGCAGCAATCATTGGTATCATTTACTATTTCCGAACACTAGTGTCCCGTTAAAATCGGGACGAGTTATTAATTAATCAAATAATCCCGGAATAAGGGGATTAAATTGTTCTTTGACATCATTGAAATTAGTCTTATTAAACAGCTCTTGTAAATGC
>NZ_JAMOKT010000126.1:0-5731 GCF_023656795.1 Parabacteroides caeci | reverse complement strand
TATTACTCTAATATATTGATTTTCAAGGAGAATATAAAATAAAACAATGAGATAATTAACTGAATTATAAATTTTTAAAACCTGAATCAGAAGCTGTTTTCAACTCCTGATTCGCATTAATAAAACTGTTATTTAAATTCTCTATAATATCTATTACCAGTAAGTCTGTTTAATACCAATGACTAGATTAAACGTTCCTTTTTTCTCGTCATTTTTTTTTTGATATTTTGTTTCGTAGAAAAAAGAAAGGGGGTTCATACTCAAATTCATATTATGTTGATAAGAAAGAAGATACATTCGTATTTTATTTTTATGCTTTTAGTTGCAATTTCAAAACTTATCCGTAAATTTGTGACGAGAAAAAAGGAACCTTTTTTTTAGTCACTCCCCAAATTCACATTATCCCTTATAATTCATAGTCTTGGTACATTATTTATGCCTTATTACCTAATGTTTTTCTAATTTAATCGTATATTAATAATGTACGCGAGTACATTATTAATATAGAAGTAAAAACAGTTATTATCTTTACTTTTAGGTGTTTCGGTTAATTTTCACCTATTTTTGCGGACACACGGATCGTGTTGTCATTTAGGTATGCAGATCCATGAAAGCGTTGGCACCAAGGTCAGAGGGGAACAGCCTCACATATCCTTTATATATCAAAGCATTCAGCTGAAAGATGAGTTATTCTTCCTGCAAACCGAGTAACCGGCTACGCCAATGACACCACCCGGTAAAAGTTGCCTGATTCGGTATGCTTGCGCTCAATGCCCAGTGCACAAAGTAGCTTGCCAAAGTTCCCGGCCGAGACCGAACGCATCGCCGACGGGTTGTGCTTCTTCAATTGTTGGTAAATCTCCGCCGCCGAAAGCAGTATCCCCTTCTCGCCATATCCGGCCGGACGGAAACAACTACGGAAGACCTCCTCCTCCACCGGATGCTTATAGAATGGTTCATTGGCCGACATGATCTCCGCTTCTTCCTCAGCGGTAAACCAATAACGCTCGCCTGCCTGCAATTCCGCTTTCAACTGCGCATAGAGTTGGCGGTAATCAAACGGCGAACAGTCAATCTTATCCTCCACCTCCACGCAAAGGAAACGGCGGCTGCCTGTCGGGTCGGTCAGCAATTCCTTCTGGTTAGATGTCGCGATAAAAGAGGCGACACGAGGCAAGGAACGGTAATTCTTCTGATGGGACTTGCGGATACATGGATCGACCACCTGCATCAGGTTCTTCAACAACGCCATTTTGCGGGGAGGATACTTGTCGAACTCATCCATGTTGATTAAGCCGAACTCCGTCAATTTGCGCTCCATGCCGGACTGGACCGTCAGGTCGAAACTATCCGTATAATACCGTTTTAACTCCGGGGGCAACAACAATTTGCAAAACGTTGACTTTTGCCTTCCTTGCATACGGCTGACCAACACCGGCGACACGCTGTTGGCATACAAGCGGTCTGTCCCCAGCCATTGCGCCGCCATCGCCAACATCCAGCGGTGGAACCCTTTCACCCACAACGGCGCAGCAGAGACACGGCGTGCCAACCCCTCGACCCGGTCTGTCTCGTCCCAGTCCGGCAATTCGTCCATATATAACCGGAACGGATGATATTCGGGCGTGCAATCCGACAATACATAACGCGATACATCCCTGTCCCAGCAATCAATCCCTTGCTTGCGCGCCTCTATACAAATACTGTTCAATTCGCGCTGCCCCACCGGACGAAAAGCAGCCGGAACGACTCCCTGTTTCCGATATTCCGTCTCTTCCGTCAACCGGTTGAAGCGAAAATCATACTGTTCATCCAAAAACTGTTCCAGACAACCCATCATCCGGGTTGTTTGCCGCAAAGAAGTATCCGTCCGAGGAGGCAAAGCCGCTTTTGACTTCAACGGTTCCTCCATCGACGCAATTCCCGTAACTTTACCATTACCTACAATAACCCACCCTGCCAACAGGCGGCAGCATTTTTCAATCCATTTTCTTAGCATATCCCAATCTGTTTTCATTGTTACACAATACAAATATAATGCAGGATATCAAGGTTTTACAAATCCCGTAACAACTATTTCCCAACAATTTCATCTACTAACAGCATGAGTAACAAGTGTTGTTTATGCCACTAAGTACTAATGCCTACGATACAATATTTTTATCGCCTCACAGCTGTGAGACGATAACATCACAACTGTGATACAATAGATCCACACGTGTGATCCAACCGCTTCACAATTGTGAGGCGATAAAGAAATAGGCATATAAATAAGAATTATCTACCTTAAAAGCAATACTATTCCGGCAGAATGCAACTACACCCCAAATCCCATTCTTTGAAGGTTACAACCGTAAACCATGCCAACCTTTTCCATACCCCCAAAAAGACAAATCAGCCACCTTTCAGCCCGAAAGATTGTTTTACAAGGCTGAAAGATGGCTGAAACCTGAAACGTGATTTATAAATTCTTCAAGAAATGTCCATTACGACCTATTTTTTCTCGAAAAAAGCATCGAACGCATGTCCCGAAGGTAGGAAATCCACCTGCTTAACAAACTGGCAAGATTCACGCGCTCCATGTTCACGGTCCATCGCGCTGTCTTCCCACTCAACGGACAACGGGCCTTGATAGTTTATATCATTCAACGCACGGATAATTTCTTCGAAACAAATCCGTCCGCGTCCCATACTGCGGAAATTCCAGAAACGGCGGGAATCGCCGAAAGTAGAATGGCCACCGAACACACCAATCTGCTTAGGAGTATCACTCCAATATACATCTTTCATATGTACGTGGAAAATGCGGTCGGAGAACTGATAAATGAAATCCACATAATCTACCCCCTGATATCCCATATGACTCGGATCGTAATTAAAACCGAATGCCGGATGATTATTCAGCGCATCGAGCGCTTTACGGGCAGAATAAGTATCGAATGCTATTTCCGTCGGATGCACCTCCAGACCATAACGGATACCTAACTTCTGATATTCATCCATGATCGGGATAAAACGACGGGCGAAATCGGCATAACCATCTTCAATCATCTGATCTGTAACGGGAGGGAAAGAATAAAGCCAATGCCAGATAGGACTACCGGTAAATCCGGCAACCGTATCGATACCTAAGGCTTTTGCTGCACGTGCCGTCTGCACCATATACTCGGCTGCACGCTGACGCACACCTTCCGGTTCACCGTCGCCCCAGATACAATCAGGCAGAACCGCCTTATGCCGCTGGTCGATAGTATCGCAAACCGCCTGACTGATCAGATGGATAGAGATACAATAAAGTTGCAGGTCATATTTGGCAAGCAATTCTTTTATGCCGTCATAATAGGCCTGATCCGTTCGCCGGACATCCAGATGGTTGGGTAAACCCAGTTCCAATCCGTCATATCCGAATGCTTTCGCTTTTTCACAAACTGTTTCAAGGGGTAAATTCCCCCATTGAAGGGTACATAATGTTACTGGACGTGCCATTTCTTTTAATTTTAAGGTTATTACATTGAGTCTGTTTCTACAAAAATAAAAAAATCTCTTATCAAGTATGCTTATTTCAAAAAAAATCACTTCCTTTGTATAATTATTAACAAAACAAAAAAGCGACTATGAAAAAGAGCGTATTTTATGCACTTGCTTGTGCACTTTGTTTTACAGGTTGTAACAATGAAAATCCTGTTGAATCCCCAGTAACAAACACGAATGGTGAATTATCTCCTATTCAATTTGGCGTAACACTGAAAAAAGACGTTATCGATTTCCCGACTACGCGTTCCATGCCTCCCCTTGACATTTCAGAACCAACCGTTTCCAAATCTGAAACAAATCCTGACGATTCGGCTGTTACAGACATTCAGGATTTATGTGCCCGAATTGAATATATCGTTTACAAAAAAGAAGAAGACATACCTGTTTTCTTCAAGCACAAACAGTACACACCTAGCGACATGGACTTTGGCATCGTGTATGACACATTACCTCATGGAGATTATCAATTCTATTTTCTAGCTCATTCGTCGGAAAACACGACACTATCTGGCTCCAGTTTGTCATTCGACGAAATATCCGACACATTTTACAGTTCCTTGGCCCAAACAATCGCCCCGGCTGAAATCATCTCCGAAGATATCACACTGAACCGTATCGTCAGTAAAATAGAACTAAAAGCGACCGACTCTATCCCGACCGAATTAAAAAGATTCGATATGACTGTAACGGGAAGATCAAAGGAACTGGACCTGACCGACGGGAAAGGCACTGCCAATACGACACCTCACCTATTCTCATATACTTTCACGACTGAAGACATAGGGAAAAAGGATAATATTCATTCATTTTACACCTTTTTACCTCCCGAGCAAGGAAAACTGGAAATCCACACGGAAGCATTCGCCACAAACGAAGAGTTAATTAGAGAGCGAGTGGTTAAAAACATACAACCCCAAATGAACAAAATAATCCGGTATTCAGGACGTTTATATAGCAAATCGGAATCGGATGACACATTTATGTTATCCATATTTAATAACGGAGCCTGGTCGGATACGACAACCGTTAATCTCCCTGAATACGATTAAAAAACAAGAAGCTGTATCAAAATTTCATTTTGATACAGCTTCTTGTCAATAAATCAAACAATACATAACCCTTTTGTACCCCCGAGCAGAATCGAACTGCTATCTAATGTTTAGGAAACATCTATTCTATCCGTTGAACTACAGGGGCAACTTTATATAAAGTGGGGGCAAAAGTATAATCTTTTCTGCAAACTGGCAAGTATTCAGGCAGTAATCTGATCAATCAAAGAGACTTTGCATCACGGAGAGGGATTTTATCTCCGGGAAGTCGGGCAGATGCAGGCGATAATATTCAACGATACGGTTGATAACTCCGACCCTGTCCTGACGGGAAAAAGAATACAACGACATATTCTCAAAGCTAATTTTCAAGAGGCGGGCAAAGACCTGACTCTCTTCCCGGTTCAGATAATGCCGGTGCATAGGAATGCGATCCACAAAGACACCGTTCTGCATATCGAAATAACAACCCGTCGAATACGAATCGGCATTCGGATAAATCCCCATATAATGAAGCAGGCGGAGCAGGAACACCAGATGGAAATTTGCCACTCCCTTATCGGCATACTCCAACAAGTGGATGGATTCATATAAATAATCGAACAGCCGCTGGTCAGGCTCCGTATCCTTTACCACCCGGAACAATACTTCCGCCAGGAAAAGCGCCAGCACATTCTTGACCGGATTACAAAAAACTTCAGTCAACGGATAACACAACTTCGTCTCACGAATCCGGTGCAGGTCACGCTTATTCAGATGCTCCACCTCCATCTCTAAAACCGAAAGGGGCATAAACAGCGCTCTGGAAACAGGCGACTTCTTTCCACGGCTGCGCGCCACCAGATAAGAAGTACGACCGAACGCCTCCGTATACATATATATAATAGAGTACTTATCGTTATAGGGGATGGCATGCAGGACGATCCCGCGTGTTTTACATAACATATCTTCCGTTCTTTATCGGATACAAAGATACAAAACAACAAACTATTTACGATATTTGCAGGTTATAATACTATAAATACCATTACTGTCCCGTAAAAGTGGATAAATAGTTCTTTGAAATAATTGAAATATAGTCTATTAGATACTACTTTTTAGGCGCGACGATTTGAAATCATACCTTTGAGGTCAATTAAGGTGACCTC
>NZ_JAMOKT010000125.1:0-6165 GCF_023656795.1 Parabacteroides caeci | reverse complement strand
TTTGGTGCCCATCAGACCGGGAAGAAAGTTTCCACGAGCAAGGAAAGGAAGGCCCAATTGTAAAAACTATACTCTAACTAATTACAAAAGAGCACTATGAACCTTAAATTGATGACATTGGGTAACAACTGGCATTTTCATGAAAAAGCCAATGATAATGTAAACTGGTGGAAAAAGCACTTCCAGTGGGCATGGTCGAACGAACATAATATCAGTCTGAGCGGCGGTACGGAAAAAATACAATATTATGCATCCGGTAGTTATCTGAACCAAAATGGTAACCTGCGTTACGGGGAAGATAATTATAAACGTTACAATGCAACTGCTAAGGTTAATACACAGATAAACAAATATGTAGATTTCAATATCAACACAAAGTTTGTGCGTTTTGACCTCGATAACCCCGTTTATCTGGAAGAAGGCGGACTGCTTTACCACGACATCGCCCGTATGTGGCCTATGATGCCTTTTAAAGACCCGAACGGTTATTATATGAGAAACGGAAAACTCAACCAATTGGCAGACGGCGGACGCTCCAAGACCCATAACGATAATATTTATATGCAGGGACAACTCGTTGTCCACCCGCTTAAAGGATGGAATATTTACGCAGAAGCCGGCATGAGAATTATCAATCAGAACAAACAAACGAACTTGAATCCGATCTATGAACACGATGTAAACGGGAACCCGCTGGCATTGGCTTTCAGCGGAAGTTATTCTCCGGGAGCTTCGTTCGCACGCTCTGCTTACCTGAACAGTAATTTCTATACGACAAGCGTTTATACCGACTATACTTTACAGCTGAAAGATCATTACTTTAAGGCATTGATTGGTATGAATACCGAAGAATATGTCTATCGCGAATTAAGCGCCCAACGTCCCGATGTGATCAGTAGCCTTGTTCCGGAAATCAGTGCGTCTACCGGGGAGGACAAAATCAACAGTTCCAAATATAATGACTGGTCGACTGCCGGATTCTTCGGACGTATCAACTATTCATATAAGGACCGGTATATGGTGGAAATGAACGTTCGTTACGATGGTTCTTCCCGTTTCCTCAGAGACCAGCGCTGGAACGTGTTCCCTTCTTTCTCTTTAGGCTGGAATGTGGCACGCGAATCGTTCTTCGAACCGATAAGTAACATCATCAACACGTTGAAACCGCGTGTTTCATGGGGTATGTTAGGAAACCAGAATACTGACTCATACTATCCGTTCTATCTGACACAAAGCGTAACGGCTAATGGCGGCAACTGGTTAATGAATGGCGGCAAACCGACAACGGCAGGAGTTCCGGGAATGGTCAGCAGCACACTTACCTGGGAGAAAATTTACAATACTAATATAGGTATCGACCTCGGTATGCTGGACAACCGCCTGAATGCAACTGCCGAGTATTTTATCCGCAGAACCAAAGACATGGTCGGACCGGCAGCCGAAGTGGGTGCCATATTGGGAACCTCTCTTCCGAACACAAACAATGCCGAACTGAAAAATAAAGGATGGGAAATACAACTGAACTGGAGAGACCAGATAGGAAAAGTGAATTACAATGCCGGATTCAATCTTTCAGACTATCGCGCTAAAGTTATTTCATACCCCAATGCTTCTAAAGCTCTCTGGGATGCAGACGGAAATACGCTTTATTACGACGGAATGACGATCGGAGAAATCTGGGGATACGAAACGGAAGGTATCGCTAAATCCGACGAACAAATGACCGAATGGCTGGCCAACAATGACCAGAGTAAAATCGGTTCAGCCTGGGGAGCCGGCGACATTATGTATCGCGACCTGAACGGTGACAAAATAGTCGACAGTGGGAACAGTACAGCTATAGATCATGGCGACTTAAAAGTAATCGGTAACAATACGCCTCGCTTCCGCTTCGGCCTGAGCCTGGGAGCAGACTGGAAAGGTTTCGACGTACAAATGTTTTTCCAGGGAGTCATGAAACGTGACATTTGGTTAGGCGGTCCTATGTTTTGGGGGGCTGATGGCGGAGAGTGGCAATCGGTTGGTTTTAGTGAACATCTTGACTATTTCCGTCCGGAGAACACAGCTTCCGTATTCGGAGCAAATCTCGATTCCTACTACCCCAAAGCATATCTGGGTGATAAAGGAAACAAAAACAAAAAAACTCAGACACGCTATTTACAAAACGGAGCTTATATGCGTATGAAGAACCTGCAAATAGGATATACATTCCCCCGAGCCTGGATGAATAAAGCGAATATCCAAAAGCTCCGTATTTATGTTAGTGCAGAAAATCTTTTCACTATCAGTGGCATAGCCGATATGTTCGATCCCGAAGCAACTGCTGCCAACGGATTCAGCAATGGTAAGACATACCCGCTATCTAAAACTATTTCATTCGGTTTAAATATCACTCTTTAAAATGTAAGAACAATGAAAAAAAATCTATTATACATCATAACATTGGTTGGTGCTTTATGCTCCTGTAACGATTTTCTTGACAAAGAACCGTTGGACGCTGTACCCACCGACAAATATTTATTGACAGAAAGTGATTTGGCCGCTTATTCGGCTAATCTCTACGATCAGCTTCCCTCCCATACACCCGGACAATATAATATGGGGGTATTTGTCACCGACAACAATAGTGACAATCAGGCCGCAAGCAATCCCAACAGTTCATTTGTGAAGGGAGAAACCCGCGTAGCGCAAAGCGGAGGAGCCTGGGATTTCGGAAAAATCCGTAATGTCAACTATTTCATCGACAAAGTACGTCCCCGCCTGGAGAATGGGGAATTAAACGGAACAGAAGCCAACAATAAACATTATTTGGGAGAAATGTATTTCTTCCGTGCATATATCTACTATACCAAACTAGTTGCACTTGGCGACTTTCCTATATTGAAAAACTGGATTACAGAAGATTATGAGACCGTCAGGGAAGCAAGCAAAAGACGTCCGCGCAATGAAGTGGCACGTTTCATCCTGCAAGACTTGGACTCGGCCTATTATTACATGAAAGAAACTCCGCCCATGACCAACCGGCTGACTAAAGATTGTGCCGCCCTTTTGAAAAGCCGTGTAGCCTTATTTGAAGGTACATGGGAAAAATACCACAAAGGGACAGCACGCGTGCCGGGTGGTCCGGGATGGCCGGGAGCGAACAAAGATTATCTGAAAGATTTTTCAATCGATATCGATTCTGAAATAAGATTCTTCCTGACGGAAGCCAAAGAAGCTGCTCAAATAGTTGCCGATAAATATTCGTTATCCAGCGATTATCCGTCCCTATTCAACAGCCAATCGTTAAGTAGCACTTCTGAGGTATTATTATGGAGAGCCTATGATGCAAGTCTTACTCCTGCTGTCAACCATTTTGTAGTTGGCTATATACAACGTAACGGAGGTGGAAATACCGGATGGACACGCAGTATGATGCAGTCTTACCTGATGGAAAACGGATTACCGATCTATGCGAACAACTCCGGTTATCAAGGTGATAAGACCTATGAAGACGTAGCAGCCGATCGTGACCCACGTTTAGGATACAATACCATCTTACCAGGTGAATTATTATCAGAGGGAGGAAGCAATATTGAATATCTTGTGAACGGATATGGTTATTATTATCGTGCTCCTATCGTGCTGGGCCAGAATGAGAACAAATGCCCTACCGGTTATTCGGTAAAAAAGGGTCTGACAACAGATGCTGCACAAGGTCCGACGTTGCCTTCTACCACAGCTTGTGTCGTATTCCGGGCTGCTGAAGCATATCTGAATTATATGGAAGCTGATTACGAATTAAACAGTTCGCTGGATGCCAACAGTGGAAAGTATTGGAGAGCTCTTCGTGCACGTGCCAATATGGATACTGACTATCAGAAAACAATAAATGCAACGGATTTAAGTAAAGAATTGGATTTTGCCCGTTATTCCGGCTCTGAATTAGTATCAACGACTCTCTATAACATTCGTCGCGAACGCCGCATCGAGTTTGCTGCTGAAGGACTTCGTCTGAATGACCTGAAACGTTGGCGTGCATTGGATATGATGCAAGGATATCACGTAGAAGGTTTCGATTTATGGAGTGAAAATTATGCACGTTATACAACACCAACTCCCACTCCGGCAGCAGATGTCACTCTTTCGGTCGTTAATCTGATAGAATCCGGAAATACAAATGCGAACGTATCTGCAAAATCAGAAAGCCAGTATCTTCGTCCTTTCCGTATCAATACGAATAATATTGCTTACAACGGTTACAATTGGAACCAGAATAAATATCTGAATCCGATTGCTTTCGACCATTTCCGACTGACAACAGAGACAGAGGGTTCCACTGATTATGCTTCCTCTACAATTTATCAGAATCCGGGATGGAAGATAGAAACCAGCAGTCTTCCTGAAGGCGATTAATGATCTATTCATGATAAAACAAGACCTCCTTATTTTCTTTGGGAGGTCTTGTTCTTTCAAAAAAGATATTGTATTCCACTATAATTATGTAACTTTACTGCACCATGAAAAAAACTATCACTCACACATTATTGCTATTTCCTATATTAGCAATGGGAATACAAGCACAAGAGAAACAGTCTTCTCCAAACCTGATCTTTATTATGGCTGATCAATGGCGCGGAGATGCTTTAGGATGCCTGGGTAAAGAGGCCGTAAAAACACCTCATCTGGATCAATTGGCATCAGAAGGGGTTAACTTCACCAATGCAGTCAGCAGCTATCCGGTATCTTCTCCGGCACGTGGTATGCTGATGACAGGAATGTATCCTGTGCATAGTAAAGTTACCGGAAATTGTAATTCGGCAACAGCTCCTTACGGGGTTGAACTTCCCGAATCGGCCCGTTGCTGGTCGGATGTCCTCAAAGACCAGGGATATGAACTGGGATACATTGGTAAATGGCATCTCGACTCCCCCTACCAGCCTTACATTGAAACCAGTAACAACAAAGGAAAAATAGCCTGGAACGAATGGTGTCCCAAAGAACGCCGCCACGGCTTCAGTCACTGGATCGCCTATGGCACATACGATTATCATCTGAAACCCATGTACTGGGATACGGATGCTTCGCGCGACGAATTTTATTTCGTCGACCAATGGGGACCGGAATATGAAACCGACCGGGCCATCGACTACATCGCCAATCAAGATAATAAGTTTCGCGACACAGGCAAACCTTTTGCTTTGGTCGTATCCATGAACCCGCCTCATACCGGATATGAGCTGGTTCCTGATAAATACAAAGAGATCTACCGCGACGTAGATGTCGAAACAGTATGTAACTCTCCTATCATTGCCCCAAAAGGGACAAAAATGGGAGATTTCTACCGCAAGAGTGTGTTGGATTATTATGCCTGTATGACAGGTGTCGACGAACAGGTCGGCCGTATCATCCGCCAGTTGAAAGAACAGGGATTGTTCGAGAATACGATTGTGGTGTTTACTTCCGACCATGGAGACAGCATGGGGATGCACGAGCATATCGGTAAGAATATTTATTACGAGGAAGCCATGCGCATTCCGATGATGATAAGCTGGCCGGAAAAGATCGCGCCGCGCCGGGATTCGACCCTGATGATCGCTTTCGCCGATCTGTATCCTTCCCTCTTGTCATTAATGGGATTCAAAGAACAGATACCAGCAGAGGTACAGACCTTCGATCTGTCTGCTTCCATCCTCTCACAGGAAAAGGCGCAGGAGGTCGTACAGCCTTATTATTATCTTCTCCCTGAAAATTTAATGACCGGATACAGAGGGTTACGGACGAAAAAATATACATTCGTGGTACACGCCACAAATGGCCGGACTGACGAATGGATATTATTCGACCGCGAGCAGGACCCCTTCCAGCGAAACAACATCGCCCCCGATCAGCCGGCACTGATAAAACAATTTACAAGCCAGCTGAAAGACTGGCTGAAGAAGACTAACGATCCATTTATGAACTGTCTGTAAATTATATACACATGAAAACACATCTTTATCTGGCAATCTTACTGATAGCAAGTATTTTCCCGGCAACGGGACAAGAGGCGGATATCCCCCGCAGGGCAACCGCACCAAAATTTCTATTAAAATATGTTTTGTGGCATAAATCATTAAAATATTTCAAAAAAAGTTGTGTAATTGGGGAATAAAGGTAATCTTGCAGATAGAAAAGTCTTAACTA
>NZ_JAMOKT010000124.1:0-6738 GCF_023656795.1 Parabacteroides caeci | reverse complement strand
TATCGTTATTAGTTAATAATGAATTTGATACAATACAAAGTTAACTAAAATGGTATAGCTTTTGTAGTGCTATCTCGTGCTATCCGTCTTTTCCGATTTTAAACATAGGAACTATTTTTAGAAAGTTAGATTTAAACCGAAAGAGCAAGCGCGTTGCATCGGATACTTATAGGGGTCATCCAATTCCGGATCGAATCCTTCAGGAGTATTTGAAATTGTAAAGAGATTTTCTCCTGTAAAATAAACACGTAATTTTTCAATAGAAAACTTAGATGTAAATTCTTTCGGCAACGTATAGCCCACACTCAATGATTTCAAACGGCAATAAGCAGCGTTCAACAAATAACGAGTCTGGTTCTGCCCCATAGCCGAACCGCCATTAAAGCGAGGAACTGGGAATAAAGCACCTGTATTGTCTTTTGACCAATAATCCGTATTATAACCGGAAGGAACATTCCATTCGCTGGAATAACCATTACGGAAAGGCAGTCCCGGCATCATAATGTCGCGTTTAGCCACCCCCTGGAAGAATACGGAGAAGTCTACGCCTTTCCAGTCTGCTCCCAGATTAATACCATAATGGAAACGTGGAGTCGAGTTACCGATTATCTTTTTATCACCGGGATTATCAACGGTGTTGTCACCCCAATCAATAACTCCATTACCATCCAGATCTGCAAAACGAATATCACCCGGTATCAACTGAATACCACCGGATACTTTATCCTGAGTGGGTGCACCAGCTACTTCCTCCGGACTCTGGAATAATCCCGCTGTTTCATATCCCCAAATTTCACCTTGTTTCTGACCTACATAAGAATTGCTCAGGCTTCGTTCTATATTGTCAAACTTTGTCACTTCACTCTGATAATCAGATAAGTTAAAACCGATGTTATAATGTAAACCATTAGGCAACTGATCATTCCAACTTATTTCGAATTCCCAACCTTTCGTCAGTGACTCTGCCGCATTTTCCAGAGGCTCGTTAGCACCTAAAACTCCCGGTAAGATTTTACCTGCAGAAAGAATATCAGACGTACGTCTCTGGTAATAGTCGAATGCCCCCTTCAAACGGCTGTTCAGCAAGTTGAAGTCAAGACCGATATTCCATTGAGTAACAGTTTCCCAAGTGATGGACTGGCTCACCAGACCACCCGGTGCAACAGCCTGCGGCTGGTTACTTCCCATAATCCAACCGATCTGACCGGTTCCATAATTGGATAAGTAAGCATACCAACCGTTATCCAATGCCTGGTTACCCAGACTACCGTAAGAACCTCTTAACTTCAATTCATCAAAGAAACTATTTGTCATGCTTTTAAACCAGGCTTCTTCTGACAATTTCCATCCCACAGAAAAAGAGGGATTAAAAGCGGAACGGTCATGTTTCGGAAATTTGGAAGAAAGGTCGTAACGCCCGTTAAATTCGATCAAATAACGATCGGCAAATGCATAGTTCACACGGAAGAAACCGCTACGGGTAGCCCAGGAATCCTCACCATTATTAACATATTTTTCTCCGGTAGCAGCATTCATCGAAGGTATATCATTCGCAATCAAACTTTCACGACTGGCACTAAAGCTGCGTGTATGTTTACTCTCCTGATTAAAACCGAGCATCACTTTAAAATAATGCTGATTCAATGTCTTTTCATAATCCCCAAAGAAATTAAATGCATTATATGTATCATTCTTTTGTGATTCGGCAACAGAGTTCGGGTTTGTCCAGGCGAATGTTTGAAGGAATTGTCCGTCCGCACCGTATTCGTTAAATGATTTCATATGAAATTTATTATGCTCAGCATAATAATTGAATGTATAATCCATATTAACAGTCATACCTTCGATCGGCGTTAACTTCAGTGCAACAGTATTCCAGAAGTCATTCTTGTCTGTCTTACGACCACCATTCGAAAGGATAGCCGGGAAATTGGTAAAATCACCCTGGCCAGACCAATTGCCGTCCGGATGCTTAACCGGCATGATCGGACGAGTATCACCTCCCATAAAGTTGTCGCCATGAACGTTATCCTGATTCAAACCGGACAGGTTCGTACGGTTATAAGTTGTCTTCATCGATAAGTGCAACCAGTTATTAACATCATAATTAATATTATTCATGATATTAAACTTCTTGAATTCCTCATTACCAAACTTCAACAAAGAACCCTGGTTCAAATACCCCAAAGAAGTATAATAAGTGGCTTTCTTAGTACCGCCACTGATATTCACGCCATAATTCTGCACCGGATAACTTTTCTTATACAACTCTTCCATCCAGTTAGTGTTACCACTATACGTATATTTGGTACCGTTCTTACTTAAATTAGGATTTGAAGAGATATAAACAGGAGAATTATTAACAGGATCGTTATAGTACGCTTGGACATGCTCCATAAATTCAGCATCAAACTGCGAATAAAGCTCACGTCCGGAGGTGTTATATTCTGCCGTATTCATCCAGTTCACCCATTCCATAGAATTCATATAAGTAGGACGGGTAGTCGGACCGTTAAAAGAAACGGATGCATCAAAAGAAACCTGCGTCGGCTGATCTTTCCGTCCCCCTTTAGTCGTGATAAGTACAACACCGTAAGCAGCACGTGTACCGTAAATAGCAGCAGAAGCGGCATCCTTCAATACAGATACTGATTTTACGTCCTGAGGATTAATCAAGTTTGGATCCATCTCCACACCATCTACCAATACCAACGGACTACTACCGCTTAAGGCCGTCGTACCACGAATGTTGAAAGAAGAACCTGTACCCGGGCGGCCACTGGTCGTCACATTCAAGTTAGGAATGGCCCCCTGCAAACCTTGTCCCAGATTGACGATAGGACGATCTTCGAGGACCTTACTATCTATTGCAGACACGGCACCGGTCAAATTGGCTTTTTTCACAGTAGCATAACCAACCACCACCACTTCATCCAAGGCTTTGGAATCTTCTTTCAGTACAATCTTCAAGGCTGTTTGTCCCGTGTAGGTGATTTCCTGCGTAACAAATCCAATGTAGGAGATCTGAATGACATCACCCTTTTTCACATTTTCCAATGTAAAGTTACCATCCATATCGGTAACATTTCCATTTGTAGTTCCTTTCACTAGTACAGTAGCTCCGGTAATAGGACCTAAGGCATCTTCTACCACACCACTAACTTTCCCGCTTTGCTGGGAAACGCTAACACTTTGCTTTTCAGGTGCAATCTCAGCAAAAGCACCAACAGGAACTGCTAAGGCTCCCGATAGCAAAATTAGACTTACTAACTTAGTTTTTTTCAGCATAAAGTTATAATTTAAAGAATACATCTTTTATAAAAAGGGCGGCAGTCTTACAGGTAAGTAGAAACATTCACTCTCAGACAATAGAACTGGGCGCACTTTTCATAGTCATTTGCTTGTCATTATTTATATAAGTTCTGAAAGAACTCTGTCACCCCATTCTCATATTTCCATTCAAAAACTGGTTTTTATTTCATTGACTAAAAAATAGTAAGATGTAGTATGAAATTTCTAACTCTTTTATAGTGATTTTTACGCACACATCAGCTTTGTTTGTTAAAATTGAATTAGAATATGATATTTTTACATAATTATATCACGATTAAATAAATATTTCAATATATTTGCGAAGAAAAAACAGAGTTCTTTCAGAACTTAAATCATCTTATGACTATCACACTAATTCAGATAAACAGAGATAATCAAGGTTTCTTCGCATAGGTCAACAGGTTACACCAGATAAGATCATTCTTCCCTCTAAAAATTTACAATATATAAATTTCAAACATAATTAACGGTTACATATTATCTATTTCACTTTAATGCGATACGGTTTTTGAGAAAATATTAATAACAACAACACCTGCAATGATCAATCCTAATCCCAGATTACCCTATGGTAATTTCAAAAGATAATATAGATTGACTAGTAGACGTCAGTCATCATTCGGGATATATTATGACAAGTATATAATAAATGAATCCCCACCTCTCATTTTTTCAAATTGATGCATTTAGCGTCAATAATCTATCAAATTGATCCATTTATAAACATTTTCATATCAGCTACGTTACGCAAGACAACCAAAGCAGAAGAACCAGATATACAATATTTAACATTTAATTCATCAAAGCCAAATTCAAATCACCGTTTTAAATAAATTGCAAGTTCGTTTAAAACGAGATTTTTTTCATTTTAAATGAATTGGGGATTTATTTAAAAGAAAATTTTTGTTAAATTCGGTCGAAGAGACCTCTTTTCAGAGTCTTTTTGCCCTCAAAACACATGTTTTACAACAGGTTATTTTTCCAGACGGAGACAAATATCGCATCAGATTCAAATAGCACATTCACACAGATAGTTCATATTCAATATCAATATCCAGCAATATTAGCACAATGCAGACCAAAAGATAGGCGCAACAAACAAAAACCAACATAAAGATATACAAACATTGCTCATAAGAGCAATAAAAAAGGACATACTTGAGTAAGGACACATACAGTCCACTGGCAACAGGGTTAATTTGACATTTTGACAAACAACATTTACCCTATAAATCAATAAACGGAAGTTTACGGGCCTTCTCCATTAGCTCATATGAAAGCCGCCCGGCATCTTCTGTCGACGAATTCCATGCTTACAAATATTATGGAGTACAAACATTATGTTTCTACTCCATAATTCAAAACAGATCATTCATTCCATTTTGTTTTATTCTTAAATAGCCCGCCATTTTATCTACGAACAAGATATATTGCTATTTTTACACAAAATTTAGACCAATGGATCAAGGATATAATAATATAATCAACAGCATCAGAAAGTCATTGGAGGTGAAATCAGTTTCAGTTTTTACCTGATACATCTCTTCATAATAGAAGGATATAACTGGTTAATCCGTAGCTACGATCTCCATATCCCGTATCAACTGGGGATACCCGTCATATTAATTATCGTGACCGGACTAAGCCTGCTGTCATATTATTATTTTGAAAAGCCGGCAAACAAATTGGTAAAGAATTTATTAAACAAAAAAAAAATAATCGACATGCAACAAACTCCAACTTCCAAAATCCCCCGTATCGAGGTGGTAGATGCTTTACGAGGCTTTGCCGTTCTGGCAATTATTCTGGTTCATAACCTGGAACATTTTATCTTTCCGGTATATCCGGATGCGGCCAGCCAACCGGAATGGCTGAACATTCTGAATGAAGGCGTCTTCAGCGTCACCTTCTCGCTGTTCGCCGGAAAAGCATACGCTATTTTTGCTTTATTATTCGGCTTTACATTTTATATCCAATATACCAACCAACAGAAAAAAGGAAAAGACTTCGGTTACCGTTTCCTCTGGCGATTGCTTCTGCTGGTAGGTTTTGCCACATTGAATGCCGCCTTCTTCCCGGCAGGTGATGTGTTACTGTTGTTCTGCGTAGTGGGAATATTCCTTTTTCTGGTACGTAAATGGAGTGATAAAGCGGTCCTTATCACGGCAATCATTCTTTTATTGCAGCCTGTCGAATGGTTCCATTATATCGCCAGCCTGTTCAATACTGAATATACGTTACCGAATCTGGGCGTCGGAGAGATGTACGGCGAAGTAGCCGCTTACACTAAAGAAGGTGATTTCTGGAAATTCATCCTCGGCAACGTAACACTCGGACAAAAGGCCAGCCTGTTCTGGGCAATCGGTGCCGGTCGCTTCCTGCAAACAGCCGGCCTGTTCATGCTCGGATTGCTTATCGGCAGAAAGCAATTATTTGTTACTTCCGACACGAATACCCGCTTCTGGGTAAAAGCCCTGATCATTTCTGCGATTGTATTCGGTCCGCTCTACCAGTTGAAGGTCATGTTATACGATAACAGTGATGCGGATATGATCAAAAATACGGTAGGTGTAATTCTGGATATGTGGCAAAAGTTTGCCTTCACAGTTGTACTGGTTGCCTCTTTCGTTTTATTATATCAGAAAGAATCATTCAAGAAGCTGACTACCTCATTACGTTTCTACGGAAAGATGAGCTTGACAAACTATATCTCCCAATCCATAATGGGAGCAATCATCTATTTCCCGTTCGGTTTATACCTGGCTCCTTATTGCGGATATACCGTCAGCCTGCTGATCGGTTTCATCCTGTTCCTGTTGCAGGTAAGTTTCTGTAAATGGTGGTTGAAAGGGCATAAACAAGGCCCGTTGGAAAGTCTCTGGCACAAACTGACCTGGATCAATTCAAAATAAGCATTAACTTATAATCCCCTTCGGGGGATTATTTTTTAGCTCTAAAAGTTGGAAATACTCGATAAAAATTTCACAAAAGGTACTATATTACTTTCCACACTTGCTTTTTCAAGAGAAACCATATACTCATCCCGTCTTTCTACCGGAATAATCAGCCAGTCATAACCACCTGATGCCAACATCGTATTCATCAAAAATCTGCCAATACGACCGTTTCCATCCATATAGGGGTGAATATAGGTTAATATAAAATGTCCTAAAACGGCTCGTACACTCGCTTCCGACTCTCCTTTTAACAATTCGAACAGGGTTGTCATTGCATCTCGGAGCGCATCCGGCTTTAATGGTGTGTGCATTGAGTTACGAATATTGTCTTGTCCTGAAATAGCTTGACAACTTTTTGGACAAAAAAAGAATAAAAATGCAAGAAAAAAAGTCCAGAAGAAAGCACAGCGAGACATTCAAGTTATCTGTGCTACGCGAATATTACAGT
>NZ_JAMOKT010000123.1:0-7389 GCF_023656795.1 Parabacteroides caeci | reverse complement strand
AGCGTCTAAAGTAAGAGCTACCAAAGGGCTGTTGGTACACTCCTTTGGAAAATTGGCAATTGCTCTACTTTCTTATGTTAATTTTTAATCTTTGAATCAGGTCGCCAACTCCTGATTCGCATATATTATTGATTATTATATATTTATATTCTATGTATTTCAAAATCGTTTTACGCTTGTTGGTCTGTTGGTCTGTTGGTCGCTTTTTGAACAAAGATTTCATTTCAAAATCGCGAAACTCTTTCTTATTTCTTTTTTCAGATCAAGGGGGTGCGGGGGAAAAATAGATAAAAAGGAAGAACCGGCCTTCCTGGGTCGATCCGTCTTGTCTTTCCAACAAAGGCAGTTCTATCCCATAAAGCCGGTTCTCCGGATTTTAAAATACTATCAGCATCTAAAAACGATAGGAAGGCGTTTCCTCCTTTTCTTCAATCCTTTCTTCTCTCTCAAAATCAATATCCAACAGCTCCTTCAGTTTGTCATAATTAAACGTGACAGCGGAGGTATTATTTTCTTTGTTGGTTATGATCCGTTTCATGGTATTATCTGTGATCATTTCCCCACCTATCCCGGTAGCGATATCCCCTTTCGGGACTTCTTTCACTTCCTGCCAACGGAAACGGGTAGACCGGACGCGGCCGATATAAGACTCATTACTTTCAAAATAAGTATTCAACGATTGCTGTGACAAGGCTTCATTTCTTGCCAGTGCAGCGTACATCGGATAAATATTAGTCATATTCAAATATAAAACGCGAGTATCGGCCGGATCTAGGACTCTTATTTCTGTATCTTTACCCTTTGTTTTAAGAGTGAGCTTAACCGGTACCTCAATCTTGTAATCTCGACCAGGCATAATACTACCTGTATCAATAAGATAATTAATATTACTGAAGAAATTATACATTCTATTCGATGTACTGATCGATTCCACCTGTTTAGCTACTTTTTCTACAGCGATCCGGAAGAACTCTTCATACGTAAATGGTAGCTGTAATACAGTATGCTCTTCTACTATTTTGCATACAGCCAAGAACATTGATACAGTTTCTAAGATACGAGATAATCCATCGGTGTTCGTTACTAATACACGAACATTATCTTTCAACTCTTTGAATACTTCACCGTAGACTTTTACGTAGTTATCAAGTAGAGATTTCCGGCAGGCAAGTATTTCAAGTAGCACGCTATGTAGTCCGCTTTCTTCATATGCTTTCAATTCATTGAAGATTTCTTCTTCCTGCTCCGTTCGATCGTCACGCTTCGGGACATCACAAATAATACAACGGTTAGCCAGTGAATTATCATCCTGTTGGGGACTCTCCTGCCCCATTATGACCAAAGCAGCGTTTACCTGGCTACTGTCGATCTCCTTGCTTACAGCATCCTTACGCTTCTGCTTTCCCTCTCCGTCATAGACAGCAGATTTCAACGCTTGGAAAATTACCGGATTGATATCCCTGTCATTGTATTCTTCAAGCATTATTGGAATATTCCGATAACGTTCAAGCCAAGAAAACAACGCGGCTGGAGTACCGGAATTTAGGTTAAATGTCGGTGTATCCGGCGGCATTGACAACGACCGAATCGAATAACCGACCTGAGATTTACCGGAACCAGTAGGTCCAATAAAGAACAAAGCGGTGAATGTTCTGCGAACACTATAAATATCACTACGGAAAGCACTCATAATAGAATATAGGATAGCCCATTTCCCGTTGTTATTCAATTTATATACATCATTCATCAGCGTACTCCAGCGAGCAAAATCAATTTTTCTTTTAGGCTCCCGATATTTAATGAAGCGATCCAAAAAGTAACGGTCACTATCCCGGCGTTCACTGGCATAGATTTTTGAAAAAGCAGGTATATAATAATATTGCTTATTATGTTCAACAAGCCCTAAATCAGAGACATACTGTAACTGTTGCTTCCCGTCGATCTCATGCACAATCGCGTTACTAAATGCGAAAAAGCCTTCATCATACCAGCCAAACATACGGAGCTCATAGCACTTTTTAAATTTACCCGCCCAACTATCCATAATGAGATCCAAATGATTTTGGTTTCCATTACTGAAATTTATATCTCCTTCTTCCCATAATCGCTTCCGGAACGTTTGTAAAGTGATCATTTCAGCACTGATCCATTCCATAAAGACAGGGTATGGATAATTGGCCTGCGTCAGTTGAACGATACGTTTATTTGCCTGACTTTCCTTATCGTATACATGCAATAAGGGTTCAATATAAAAGTTTCCGACTCGCATGAATGATTTCTTTCCATTTGCAAATATATAGGCAACTTTTCTCCCACCCCTATCAACATAAGGGAAGAACTGATAAGCTTTCCATAAACGGTTTATCTCCGGATCATCTTCTACATAATCAGGCAACTTGGAAGGATCAAACATTAATGAGGCACCATCTACCTGCAGGGCATCACTATTAAATCGAGCGGCTGATTTACGAATATCCAGATAAGGCTTTAGTACATGTTCGAGGGCGGTTTTTGTAACCCCTAACAATCGAGCATAGTCAGTAGCCTGGAACGCCCGTGTTGTCGCATCGGCATAAGAGATCAATTCAGCACATCGTTCAAGTGCAATCTTCTTTTGATTTTCCGGAGCATCTTTGAAAGCACTGTACAGACCGACATAGTATTCATTAAAACCAATTTCTTTTTCCGTCTCAACTGTTTTCCTCCTATCCTTTCCTTCATCATCAACATACATTTCTGTCGATTTTATATATCGGCTCATACTAACTGTAAAGCCGGTACAAGTAAGGGATCGGATAAATGTAAGTTCTACCGGTTCCTGAACAGTATCTTTATTTATTGTAAAACGATCACGGCAACGGATCACAGAGGAGACTCTACGAAGTTCCTGTATTTCCGGAACTCCGGGTATCCCGGTTACTAAAACTGTTGGACGCTCTCCCCAACTCTCTGTAAAGCGTTCGATCGACCAGGTGATTGTTATCTGCTTACCATCTGTACTGATCAATTTGGCAGCATCCTCCAAACCGGTAAAACCGACATCTTCCGACTGCTTCGGAGCATCTTTCTTTCCCATCGCCTGCAACTCTCCCACTAGTGAAGTGATCAGCTCACCATCAGCCTTAAACTTTTCAGCTAGCGATGTTATAAATGCTTGCCGTTGCAGTTTATCCGGAACAACAGAAATACTCTGGGCAATAACACGAAGTACTTCTGTTTTCCGGATCGGATCATCCATTTCACTTTCAAAAGCCTGGTATATAAAAGAAATGAAATCTGTTTCATTTTTCTTGATATATTTAGTCAGTTTATCCTTACCCATTTTATGAGCAAAGCTATCCGGATCTTCTCCATCCGGAAGCAGTACAGCCCGAACATTCATACCTTCGGCTAACAGGATATCCATGTTCCGGACCGAAGCTTTCATCCCGGCAGCATCGCCGTCGTAAATCGCCGTTACATTACGGGTAAACTTCTTGATCATTCGGACCTGATCCTGTGTCAAAGCCGTACCACTTCCACAAATCGTATTAGGAAGTGAGTGCTGAACAAACGATAAAACATCAAATTGCCCTTCCACCAAATAACATTTATCAGCCTTTGATATCTCCGGGCGTGCCTGATATATGCCGAATAGCGTTTTGCCTTTATGAAAAAGAGAAGTCTCCGGAGAATTGAGGTACTTACATTGTGTATCTGTTCCCAAAGTTCTACCAGTAAAACCTATTATTTGACCGGATAGAGAATAAAAGGGGAATACTATCCGATCAACAAAACGATCGTACACCTTCCCGTTTTCTTTGATTGAAATAAGTCCTGCTTTTTCCATCACTGACAGATCATACCCTTTTTGTCTTGCCTCATTGGTCAGCCAGGAGTAACCAGCCGGCGCATATCCTGCGCCATATTGAGCAAGTATCTCCGGGTTAATATGACGAGTACTAAGATACTCTGTCGGTCCCTTCTCTTGTAGTTGTGATATAAAGGATTCTCCGGAAAACGACAAACAGATTTGCAGGGCCTCACGTTCTTTTGCTTTAACCTTTTCTTCATCTGTCAGTTCTCTTTCCGGAACTGTTATATTATATTTGGACGCAATCAACTTAGCCGCTTCGAAGAAAGACAGTGCTTCATGCTCCATGACAAACCCGATCACATTTCCAGCCTTACCACAACCAAAACATTTCCAAATATTTTTAGCAGGACTAACGACCAGACTCGCATCTTTATCCCCATGAAACGGACATACGCCTTTATAATTTACACCGGCTTTACGCAGTTTTACGTAATCACTAATCACATCGACAATATCAGCAGCACTGATAATGCTTTCAATCACATTTTGAGGTATCATCTATTTTAATATTATCATTAAACAAACTTAGTTGCCGGGCTTCAAATGCCTCTTGTAAAGAGACTTTCAAAGTTGTAGCTAATCTCAGGTATTCCGCATCCGTGGGGGATTCCTCTCCCCGATATAGCTTCCAAAATCGTACCTGATTAATATCGACAGCTCGAAGAAATTCTTTTGTCACAGCAAAATATTCCGGATTCACTAGCTTAATCCGGAACAATTCTAAGACAAGATTACGTTTTACAGAAGGACGATAAACAATATTCTTACGGTGTATATATAGTTTAACGGCCAGTTCCGTCTTACCTAATACCTTAGCTATCTCATTCAATGTTTTTTTCCCCAGGTTCTCCCTCAGTAACTTTTCTTGGCTTTCGGACCAATGTTGCTTTTTCATGTCGTCTAACTGTTTTATAATCTGAACTAAAATCATAATCACTGTTACCCTCCTGGATGAACATACAGACTATTTTAATAAAGAGTTCCTTGTTTTCCTCCCTGACCTCAGAATCCAGCGAAAAGACACCTCCTACTTTCATTTTCATCAATTCGCTGTAAACACTATTCACATAATCCCGAAAACGATCAACCCCCATCTTGTCTTTGTAGCGGGAGATCCAATCCCAATCCGTCAACCGATATGCTGCATAACTATCCATCAACTTCTATCTTTTCATATTCAGAACTATCGAGGCTAAACATTTCATTATAGAGAGGATTGTCGCTTGTAATGCAAGCGCCGGGAACTCCTAAATGAAATTCCAACCACTTCAGGAAATCTTCCTTATCGCAGTCCTGCGGACATTCAACTTCATACATCAATTTTGCAATCATATCAATACTGTTTTTCAAGTTGCCGTTTCAATCCCATCATCTTTTTATCAATATCCGATCTTTTGTAAGCCGGCTTACCTGCCAGGTAACAACAAATCGAATCATCTAACCATGACGCTTCCTCTTTCGTTATTTGTTGGATGATGATATTACCATCCTTATCTGTTTCTGCATACATACGTTCCTACTTTTATTTTTTTAGTTTAGCTACTGCATATCCAAAACTTTTGCCTAAAAGGTAGGCTTCTTGCAAGCTTGATAGTTGTATAGTTACCCATGCACCAATATTAGTTGACGCACTCTCTTCTTTTATTAGAAAAATATTATTGTCTTTCAATATTTCATCGAATACTTGTCTATGACTATGTTGTACTAATATTTCTAAGTCTTCCATTTCTTAGTTTGAATTTAATTAAACGTTTCCAAGCCTCTCTCTAGCAACCATTCCATTGCAGGTGGAGTAACTGCATTCCCCAGTTGCTTTACCTTATCTTTTCCTGTCCCACACACAATATAATCATCTTCAAAGGCCATAGCAGCCTGAACTTCATGCGGAAAAAGCATCCTATATGTACATTCATTGATGTCTATGTTTTTGGGCGCGGATAAAACTAACGCAACACGGTCTTTTGTGGAGACTGTCCCTACTGGATCAAACATTCCCGATGTCTGATTACTTCCATAGTAATAGGAAAGAAACGCATTCACTGCCTTAGTAGAGGCTATTCCATGTGTAATCATGGATGTTTGAGTACTCATTGCCTGGTCAATTGATCTTGCATTTGATTGGCCTCTATTCTCCACAATAAACGGAACACCTAAAAGAGCATGCGAATCTACAGTGGTGAGCGTCCCCAAAGTTTTTTCAATGGGTATTGGAGCATTCTTCGGATTAAAAGCACCTCCATAGTTTTTTATCATTATTGGAATACCTACAAAGCCGTGATGATTACCACCTGATAACACAGTCGAAACATGTTCTGACAAAGGCCGACTTTTACCGTTTTTATTGTGCTCATCAATTAACATTGGTATTCCTGCAACCCCATAATTATGCTGTGTAGTCATTGTATATTCCGGAGAGGTGACAGGTTCTATTTTTCCACCGTAAGAACCTTTGGTGATCAATGCAGCGACTTGTCTAGTCGTTTGAGTATACATAGGATCAGATATTCCAGATGCCCGATTAAGCACACTCGAATTATCTGTATAGATAACAAAACTAGAATCGGAACATCTTTCTAATCCCCATTCTATACGTTTGATAGTATTTGCTGCCAATGGCTTTTTTCTGTCGCCAATTTTTTCTCCCGGCTTTGACCAGTCAATAACATTGAACGCTGAATAATAATATGGTTCAACCTCATTAGTACATCTCGGACATCGGTAAATATACTGTTGGCGATATTTCCCAAATTTCTTTTTAGGGTTCTTCCAACTCTGAATTGCTTCTACTTCCTGACCACAACACGAGCAGTACGCTTTAGGACATAAATCCAAATTAGGCGACTTATTACCTTTTTTCCAGAACATTACATACATCCTATCCCGGCTTTGAGGTGTGGGTAATGCGTGCATAGAATTAAGGTACACACATTTATGATCATATCCCAAATTGTGCATCGCATGTAACCAGGCATCCCACATCACCCACTGACGGGCTTCTACTACATTTTCGACAATAATCAGATTGTATTTATGGATTTCCGCAAACCGAGGAACGTCCCACATTGTAGCGCGTGATCTCTCTGCGGCAGGATCAATTGTCAAATTGCCGAACAGATTATTTGTCTGTTGATATTTTCTCTTTACCCCTTTAGCCAGTGAATGATTGGTACACTCTGGAGAAGTGATGAGAATATCTGTACTTTGATATCTCCGGGGATCACAAGCTGAAATGTCGGCGCAATCATGATCCGTCTGAGGAAAATTGGTGTTGTGTGTTTCAATGGCCAAACGCCAATGGTTCATCGCCAGTGCAATTTCAAGACCACCTCCCATCTTACGAGAGAGTCTTCTGGCACCTTGTGATGATCCACCAGCACCACAGAATTGATCTGTTATTGTTAGATAACTATGTTTCATATTCTTATGTTTTTAGCAAAAATTTTCCGATAAAATAGGAGAATAAAATTCATCCCTTTTGATAACGGCGAACATTCTCGCCACAAGTTTTGCCCGTAAAGCATTGATAATGGTCA
>NZ_JAMOKT010000122.1:0-7458 GCF_023656795.1 Parabacteroides caeci | reverse complement strand
TCGGTTGCAGCAAGGACGACGACGAACCGGGAGGAAAAGGGGCGATGTATGAGGTAACGATCGAGCAGTCGGGAGATTTCCGCAGCTTCATTAAGTCGGTCGTGGTAGTCGCCAACGGTACGCAGTTGAAAGACGGGGCGACGGGGGAAAGCCTCGCAAGCCCGGTGATTCTAAGCGATGAAGAACTGGCCGTCGAAAAGGTGACGTTAAGTACGACGGGAAAGGCGATCGAGTTTGCCGTTTCCGGTGGTGTCGTGGACGGAGAGGACGGCGTTGTGAACGAGCCGATGCAGTGGGTAGTGACCGTTTACAAAAACGGAAAGGAGATCGAGAAAAAGAGCCTTGTTTTCCGGGACGGGAAGGAGATAAGTACGGATGATCTGAATCTGTATTATAATTGACGTGACGGCCTGAATGTCCCCCGGATGAATGTTCGGGGGATTCTTTTTCTTTTGGGCGTTCCCGTGGGACGGTCGGGCTTTACCCTGCAATCCCTAACGCAATTTTGGGTGTCCGCTTTGTCATTTTGTTACCGGGATTTGTCCGCATGGTGGGAGACCCGCCCCGATCAGCCGGACACGCAATATCATTTTGTAATAACCGGCTAGCTGTTTTTATGGTGTAACGCTCCGATATTGCTTTCTTTTTGCTTATTGTATGTGCAAATGCAAGAAGCCCCCCGGCGAAAACCCCGCCGGAGGCAATTATAGAAAGTCTGTGTATCATTTCCACAAAATGTGGAAATGATACACAGATAACAGTTCTTCAATAAATATATGTGTTTTTTGTATGCTTTTGATTATCAGGTATATATGACTTGTTTATTTGTTTGGCACAATGTTTGTTCTTTGTCTTTCAGAAACCATATGTTAAATATTTAAATAGATTGGATTATGAAAAAGGTATTATTTGCAGTAGCACTTGTTATGGGATTGGGTAGTTCAGTGGCATTCGCCGGCAACATGGTATCGGATGTTGAGATTGTGGTAATGGTGAACGATTATAAGCCAATCGAGGTAAAGGATCTGCCGCAGGCGGTTCAGGACACGATCAAGAAGGATTTCGCAGACCTGACAATCAAGGAAGCCGCAGTTGAGGAAAGCGAGGAAGGCACAAAGACCTACAAGGTGACATTTACCGATGCAGAAGGCACGGACAGCGAAGTGTTCTTCAACGAGAAGGGCGAAGTCCTGAAATAAAGCAAATGAACAGCAAAAAGAGAATTCAATTAAACTGTGTCAGCAAAATTAATATTTTATTGCTTTGCTGACACAGTTTGTTTTACAGCCCCTCCGGTTCCGGTGACTTGTAAGGCTTGAAAGCAACCCGAACCTCCTTATGCTCATCGATGACGAAAGTCTGCTCCGGCTCCACAGAACGAATAATGACGCCATTGACTTTCCAATACATGATTGTCCATGATTTGGAATGGGTAGCACGAAAATGCACCGTTGTGCCTTTCGCTATTTCAGCCGGAGAGATCAATTCTCCTATCTTTTCCGCAGCCGTATTTTCCAACTCCGGTTTAGCCGAAAGCTGACCTTCACCCTGATCCACACCAAATGCCAGCACTACTTTTTCCACTGCGGGAGGAAGAGGAGGATCTTCATCATTGTCACAAGAAACCGCAAATAGCGTAAGCCCATACAACAAAACAACGACAAAAGAGAGATAACCGATCTGTCTCATTAAGCCGATTTCTTTTTTTTCCATAGCAGTTTTCATAAGCTTATTTTTTGTTTACGACCGCATAAAGATAACAATTTTTTTGTTTACGACCGCATAAAGATAACAATTTGTTGGCTAAAAGGGTTTATTAAATATAGTGTTTATCACTTAATGATTTAAGGTTAATATCCTGTAGGTTGCAGGGAGAACAAACGGGAACAGCCGTTCCCGCCCCTTTCGGATTGTATGCCAGCACCCCTAAAAAATGCCTTGTCAAAGACAAGTAGTAACACGCCTGTGTTACGTTTTCGACTTTTCAGCCGTCCGACCGCCACCCCGTCCGATTTGACTTGCCTTTGAGGTTATATATGCAAATGCAAGAAGCCCCCCCGGCAAAAACCCCGCCGGAGGCTTTTACAATTCAAAGGGAGGTGTTTAGAAATAGACGTTCAACATAAGGTATAGTAATGCGTTCTTATCCTTAGTGTCGTGGTGTTCAAGCTCGAATTGAATCTTGTCCTCACGAGCGAGCCAGCCTATCGCACAGGCGACTTCCAGATCATTGAACCCTGTCAATTCCTTTACTTCCTGCAAATTCCATTTCCGGTGTACGTCTGTGCTTAATAAGCGCCAGAGTTTCCCTGCGTTCTCTCTGATGATGTGCTTATCCATACCTGTATTTTTTATAAGTTTATAAATGGTTTCAAATGGATAATGAAAAGCACTTTTACATCAATAGTGTTACGCACTGCAAACATTCCAGCGTTTATCGTTTATCCTTTTGATACGTTGTATCACTCTTTCCTGATATACAGCAAACCGTTTCGCCGTTCGATGTATATCTTATTCTCACGTGCGAGCCACCCGGCGGCGAGTGCGGTTTCATCAGCCGCAAAATTTAGCCTTCTCGCAAGCTCGGCAATGGTTATAAGTCCGTTTCGCCTAATTTTTCTAAGATGATCCCGGCTTTAAATCCTATATTTGTTTTTTCCATGATAAAATTTATATTTATGTATCAAAAATATGTATATATTCTATTATTCAAAACGTGTAGAAATACAAATTTAAATTTACCCCCCCCCTATTAGTGAAAATTAACAATTTGTATATCAAGCTTTTTTCATCCTCAAAATGGAATGACTATTTTAGAGGGTATTAATTTAGTAATATATAGTTGAAGAACAACGCTCTGAAACATTCCTTGTCTCTATTAAACAGGCACAAATATCTCCCCTTTACATCCTCAAAGAGGATATAATACAGGCAGGAATTAACCCCGAATCTATTTGTTCTGATGATTTTTGAATGGCTTAATTTTTGGCGTACTTGTTTTTCCGTCAGCCCTTCGATGTATATCAACCCTTTCATGTTTCCCATTTGTCCGGGCGTGATCTTGAGCGAGCTTAGTAGTTCGTTTAGGTCAAACAGCTTAGGAGTGTTTGACAAGCAGTTTAGGGACTGTTTTCGCTGTGTCTTTTCCATTGTCATAAGGATTTCGCTTGTGCCCTACACCAAGCCAATAAACATAAAAAAAGCGGAAGGGCATTTGCCTATCCGCAGAACAGGGAGTCGAAGCCCTACACGCACAAACAGGAAACACCGCTCCCGCATATGCGGAAGGGCATCTATACTGTTTTCGTAGTGCGTGTTAAATTTTCGACTTTTGTTCTGCACTGAAATCAGCTAAACGCTTTTTTCTTCAATATGTAAAAACACGGTCGGTTTACGACCGCACAAAGATAACAAATTGTTGGCTAAAAGGGTTTATGAACCTTTTATTTTTTTGCCTTATTATCTTAAAATTCAGTGTTTATGAAATACCAAGTTCTTTTAGAACATCCTCGTTTGCAGATGAAAAGATACTTTTGCAGTACCTTAATGTTGTCCGTATGGTGGGAGAACCGTACCGATCAGCCGGGTGCACAATATCATTTTGTAATAACTGGCAGGTTGTTTTTACGGTGTAACGCTCCGATATCGCTTTCTTTTTGCTTCTTGTATGTGCAAAGGTCAGAAGCCCCCAGCGAAAACCACGCAGGAGATTTTAATGTTTCTTCTTAGGTATTACAAATCTCTACGTTTTTCTTTCACTCCTGTATAGTTTGGTTTTGGTTCATGTGTATAACTATTATGCTCCATATGATACCAATAAGGAAATACCCCTATAAAGATTCTTTGTACATATCAAGACATACTTTCATGAGTTTTAATGAAGATTCTAATGCAGAATATCCATTATCAATTGTCATATAACTTGTCAATAACAATTTCTTCTCATTTTCGGAATAAGGATATATGGTAATTTTAAGCCAAAAATAAGTTTTCTTGGTTTCAATTAATTCTTGAAATGACAACAGTTTTTCTTTGTTTGCTTCATAATTATCTTTGTATGCTTTGTATAATTTGTAATCAAAATTTCGTTCATATATATTTATTTGCATTTCGTTGGTTGTAATGCCTATATTGTTCTTGAATACAGCTAAATCGTTATTAAGTGTATATAATTCATACGATAATTTTATATATGATAACTCGTGTTCAAGAGAATCAATTCTTTGAGTTAGGCTTATTTCCTTTGTGCTATCAGCAGGAGCAACCATAGAGGATGAACCCTCTTTTTGTGCATATGCGATAGGCGTGCATAACAATACTACAATCAGAACCAAAGCTCTTTCTATTTTCGCTATTTTTTTCATAATTGATATTTTATAAATCCGTATTAATTTTAATCTTCCCTATTGTCTTTTGCTCGTCATTTTGTTTTTGGGTATAGGTCGTAAACTCCTTTTTCATCTTTTTTTAATTCAAAATTACCGGATTTTAATTGTTCATTCCATAAATCGAAAGTTTCAGAAATGAACTTATACAAATCTTCTGATATATATATTTCGCTTCCGTTTTTTATGGGAAAAACCAATTGGTTGTTCTGGAATGACAGGTGTTTTTTTGCTCTCTCTAAAGCCTTCAAATATACTACTTGATTAAATGCGTAATTGGGGTTGAACGCATCTATAGCAGCATCGGACATTTCTCCTTTTGTTTTAAGAAATGTTGTGTCTGTTATAGAATTTCTATATTGATTTGCTTCTTCCCACATTTTTTTTCTTTCGTAACTTTCTATACTATCACTTTTTGGAGATACTATGCTTATTTCTGTGGCGCTTTTATTAGTATCACTAATATGCTTGTTCTTATTTGTACAGCCGATTGCTAAAATAAAAACACTGAATAGCAATATAAATAGTTTTTTTTCCATGTTGCTAATTTTTAATAGGTTATTCTAAATCAATTATTCACGTGTATTTTTCCGAAAGTGCTTTGTTCATCATGTACCCGGCACAGTACATGAAGCCCTACTATTATAATAGGGCTTTGTTCTTATCCAGATAATCAGATATGGCCTCTTGCAATACCGATTTTAGCGAATCACCTTTGCGGATCGCAATCAGCTTTAAATTCTGGTGATAGGTTTCGTCCATGACAAAATTACAATGCACGGTTTTCGCCTTCTTCGGCTTTTGAGCCTCTTTTTGCCCGGCCGTGGATTGGATCAGGCTGTCTAAGCCCCCGGTCAGCCCGGCCGACATACTGTTTTTTAAATCGTTCTTCTTTGCCATATGGTTACTTTATTTCTGTTAGCAGTTCGTTACATACACCCTCGTAGTCCTCTGCCCCGGCAGATTTGGGGGCATAGTGAAAAATATCCTGCCCTTGTGTCGGGGCTTCGGCCAGCGCAATGGCGTTGCGTACATGGGTGCTGAACACTTTGCCCTGGAATGTTTCCTGTACCAGCTCCGAAACGCTCTTGTTCAGGTTCTTTCTTCCGTCGTACTGGGTTATCAGAACCCCGGCGATCGAAAGATCCGAGTTCAAACGTTGCTGTACCTTGTGGACTACCTGCATGAGTTTAGCCATTCCACGCATTGCCAGGAATTGAGCCTGAACCGGGATAATCAACCGATCCGAGGCCGTCAGTGCGTTAAGCGTGAGCAGCGACAGCGAGGGGGGACAGTCGATCAGGATATAATCGAATTTCTCCTTTTGGCCTTTGATAAGGTGGGCTAAGATAAGCTCCCGTCCGGCCTCGTTGATTAACTCCGTTTCAACGGCCGAGAGATCCAGGCAGGAGGGAACGACGCTAAGGCCGTCCTTATGCTCGTAGATCGGCAGGTCGTATTCGCCTTTCATCGCACCGTAGATCGTTTGGGGAAGCTCCGCAGAGAAGCCCAGCGATTCGGTCAGGTTGGCCTGCCCGTCAAGGTCGATCAAAAGAATCTTGTACCCTTTTTGACGTAACGCACCGCCCAGGTTGATCGTGGTAGTGGTCTTTCCTACTCCCCCCTTGTGATTCAATACGGAGATTACTTTTGCTTTGCTCATAAATTCAGTTTTTTAAATGATTGTCATGTCCGCAAATATAGTCAAAATACTAATATACTAAAATACTAAAAGTAGTATTTTTTGTTTCTTGCGTGTTTTTTGTGCCGATCGGGGAAGCGTACCGAAATAAATCCGGTTTCCACCTTTCGGTACGTTTTGTTTTTGTGCCGGAATTAATCAAAGATTAGAATAACCATAAATGTTTTTATACGTTAATCATACGTATGTATATATGTATATATTTGTTTTTGAGTATCTTTGTGTGCTATAAATAAAAAATAAAAGACATGAGCACTTATTCGTATAAAAATCCGAAGTTTATAAATTCCCCTAAAGGGGTGGTTGAAGTTGTAGAAGTGATTTATGACGGCAAAGATGATCCGGCCTATTCACTGGCTATTATTAAATGGGAAAATACCTATAAATTAGGTATTCGTTGGAACATCGCTTATAGTGAATGGGACGATTACCGCAAACAGAACGGGCAAGATGAATGTATAGGTAATCCACAGTCGAGAGGTATTCCCACCTGGTTTGTTTTGCCCGATGATATGATGTTTGGTGAGAAGTTCAGCGGTGCGATGCAGAGGCTTGATGAATTAAGAAAAGGTAAGTAAGCAATGGAACAGGGAGAAATCATATTATACCAGCCGGATGAAGCGGTCAAGTTGGAAGTGAGGTTGGAAGATGAAACCGTTTGGCTGACACAAGAACAAATAGCCGACTTGTTCGGGACTAAAAGGCCAGCTATTACCAAACATTTGAACAACATTTACAAAAGCGGCGAACTTGATATAGATAGCACATGTTCCATTTTGGAACATATGGGTAATGACGGCAAACAGAGATATACTACTAAATATTATAATCTTGATGCGATTCTGTCAATAGGATATCGGGTTAATAGCAAGAACGCAACCCTTTTTAGGAAATGGGCGAATAGTGTATTAAAGGATTATCTTTTAAAGGGGTATTCCATTAATAAACGTTTGTCAGAACTTGAAAGGACTGTCGCTCAACATACCGAGAAGATAGATTTTTTCGTGCGTACTGCCTTGCCCCCGGTCGAAGGCATTTTTTATAACGGCCAGATTTTCGATGCGTACAAGTTCGCCACCGATCTGGTAAAGTCGGCCAGGCGTTCGATCGTGCTTATCGACAACTATGTGGACGAAACGGTCTTGCTCATGTTGAGTAAACGCAGCGTCGGTGTCTCGGCCACCATTTACACACAGCGTATCACGCAGCAACTCCAACTTGATCTTGACAGGCATAACAGCCAGTACCCACCTATCGACATCAGGACGTACCGGGACAGTCACGACCGTTTCCTGATCGTTGATGAAACGGACGTGTACCATATCGGAGCCTCGTTAAAGGATCTGGGGAAAAAGATGTTCGCTTTCTCAA
>NZ_JAMOKT010000121.1:0-8104 GCF_023656795.1 Parabacteroides caeci | reverse complement strand
CATTTGGTGCCCATCAGACCGGGAAGAAAGTTTCCACGAGCAAGGAAAGGAAGGCCCAATTGTAAAAACTATACTCTAACTAATTACAAAAGAGCACTATGAACCTTAAATTGATGACATTGCGATTACCCTTCGAGAATTGGATCATAGCAAAACTCCGGCTCATCCTTTTAATATGCGCTATATTTATTGGAGGCAAGGAATAATCCAATCCATCCTTCTCCTCTAATACCTTTTTAAACAATAAAGCATATAAAATGGCAGTATTCTCCCAGGCAGTAGCCGCCGTTTTCTGCAAACCGGCAATCCTCATTTTTGACCGAAGGCTTTCACTCGCCAATAACCGGTTTGTTGCTTCAGCCAATTGTAGCGGATTCTTAAAGTCAAAAATGATTCCCGAATTATCCTTTAAAAGCTCCAATGCATGAGGTATCGGAGTGGCTATAATAGGACACCCACAACTTAATGCATAGACGAACGTTCCACTGACTGCCTGATTAGGATCGCACGACGTAAACAAGTAAACATCTGTTAGTTGCAGATATTCAAGCAATGTCGACAAATCCAAATAAAAGTTTACAAACCGGACATGATCAGTCATTCCCAACTCAGAAACTTTAGCTTTGAGCATTTCCCGGTATTTTTCCCCTTCTTCTTTAAAGACTGTCGGGTGCGTCTTGCCTATGACAACAAACAAAACCGTCGGATTCTCTTTTACAATAGCAGGCAAAGCTTCCAAAGTTGTTTCAATACTCTTTCCGGCACTTAGCAAACCGAATGTTGAAAGAACTCTTCTTCCCGAAACCCGGTATTTATCTTTTAAAAAACGCTTATCCTGATGCGCAACCAGATGCGTTCCGTGAGGGATCACATTAATTTTCTCTTCCTCCATCCCATAATCCAGCAACAAGATTCGTTTGGAAATCTGCGTCATGACAACAATAGCGTCACAGGCCACAGCCAACTCCCGGAGATAATTCTTTAACGAAATAACAGGATTCGGCAAAACCGTATGAAAAACAATCACAACCGGTTTTGTTATAGATTTTACAAATTGCAGAAACTCATCCTCATGTTCTTTATAAAGACCGAATTCATGTTGTATCAGGACCAGGTTTGTATCCGCATCCTGGTTGATCTTCCTGCCAATGACCGCATAATCATTGGCATCCGAAGTATTCAGCGTATATTTTACCTTATCAGAGTAAATGTGTTTCTCTGAGTCCGATTCCAACGCACACACCTTAAATGAATAAGAGTTCCCGAATTTATAAAGAATTGTCCGGATCAAATCGGCGGAAAAGGTAGCGATACCACACTCCCGCGGAGGATAAGTTGTTATGCATAATATATTATTCATTTCTTATGGGTTATTAATTCATTCACTAACTCTTGCAGTTTCACAGATATACAAGCTATACATTTATCTGCCGCCCCATAATAAATATAAAGTCTGTCATCGAACAAGGCTGTTCCGGTCGGGAAACATACTCTGTTCACTACACCCAGCAATTCATAATCCGTATCAGGAGTAAATAAAGGATAAGGCAATCGCGCCAGTTCTATTGACGGATCATTCAGATCCAATAAAGCAGCACAAGCTGAATAGACATATCCGCCCGGTGTATCATACACGCTATGATAGATCAGCAACCATCCTTCTGGTGTTTCTATCGGAGGACAGCCAGCTCCTATATAACTGGCTTCATGATCATACTGGGGTTTTAAAAGGATCTTGTTGGAGAAGTCAATGAAATAATCAGTCCAAAATTTGGTCGTTAAATCCTCCAACTTCTCCACACAAACCAATTGTATATCCGGTTTGATACGATGCATAAAATAAAATTTCCCATTAATCTTACGCGGGAAAAACACTACGTTCTTATCCGTCAGATAAATCTTCTTGCCAGAATTTGTCTTAGATTCCCGTTTGTTATACGAACGAAAATATTTACCAATCAGATGCTCATGCGACATCATCAATCTTTTGAATTGCCGGAATGTGAATTGTGAGGTGATCACTCCTTTCTTTTCAAAATGAGCCAGATCGCCAGATACGGCATATGCCCCGACAGCACTCATGCCATCATAGGCCGTATAAGTCAGATAATACACATCTCCAATTTTTACTATTCTGGGATCTTCCACTCCCTGGCTTTCATAATCAAATTCAGGACTGATTAAAGGTTCTTTATTTCGTTGAACCACTTTCAATGGTCCTTCCAGCCTGCAATAGCCAATAGTTGAATAATTCCCTTCTCTTACTGCACGGTATAACATATGTACAGTATTTTCTTCGGCTATCACAGCCGGATTCATTACACTTTCGCTTTCAAAATTCAAATCAGTACATTCAAGAATAATACCTTCTCTTTTGATGGTTACCATTATGTTTTAGTTATCAGATTAAAACCTTTGTCTTGCTTACTCGTCTTTTCACGCTGGTAGTCAGTCTGAGTTTTTGCTTTGTCAGCAGAAGACTTTTCCTTTTTCTTTTCTTTCTTACTCTCTTTACCTTTCATAACACATTGTTTTACAGCAAATTTATAAACTCTATTCTTTGCAAGTTACGGATAATAAACTCCATTCTGTTATATATGCTGAAGTATTATTCTTTAATAACTATAAGAGTTTATAATTCACATTGCACGTTTCGCCTCAAAGTGTTAATGCATTAAAAAGATATAGGCAATAAATCTTTCAAATCTGTAGAATCAAGTCATTTCTGTGAAACTATGTTATCCATGAAAATATTTTCCACTAGAAACTTGTTGTATTAGATAATAGAATATATGTTTGCATTATAATTTCATATAAAAACATTTTATAGTAGAAATAATTATCAACACCAAAATAGAATAAAATGAATACAAAAAGAATCTTCACATTACTGGTTTTAGTTGTAGGTTTCATGACTTTAGTATCCTGTAAAGGACAAGCCAAAAACAACAGTAATGAAACAACTTCAACCACGGAAGTAACAGGAAAGCAAGCAGCTGCACCTGTACATATTACAAAGGCGGACTTCCTAAAAAAGATATACAACTATGAAGCAAATCCAAATGAGTGGAAATATCTCGGAGACAAACCTGCCATCATCGACTTCTATGCCGACTGGTGCGGTCCCTGTAAGATGATCGCTCCTTCACTGGAACAGCTTGCCAAAGAATATGCCGGACAGATCAACATTTACAAAGTCGATGTAGATAAAGAAACAGAGTTGGCCCAGGCATTCGGCATTCAGGGAATACCGGCCCTTCTATACATCCCTATGGAAGGAAAACCCCAAATGCTTCAGGGAGCAATGCCTAAAGATCAGTTAAAGGAAAAGATAGAATCAATTTTACTGAAAAAATAATTTTTTTTTCGCTTACTCTACCAACAAAAATTTTCAGGTAGACTTGATAATCTTCTCAAAAAAGATACTTTTTTCAAGTCTACCTGAAAATTTTCCCATCCAAAGGTTTATTCATAACATCTAAATATTTACTAACTTTGTCATCGTTTGTAAATCATAAAACGAAACGTCATGAGTAAATACCCATTTATGCTGATTATGTGTATGTTTATTGCACAATCAGTTTTTGCACAATCATATTCCAAATACTTCCGCCTGGCTAATCAGGATACCGTCAATTTCACCTTTACAGTGAAGAAGCCCGATATTAAAGCAATAGACTGTTATCCCCAGCGGATTACACAAATTTCGAAAAACGGAGATAATTACGAAATATCACTCACAACTATCAATCCCTACCTGGATGGAAGCAAACTGGCTAAAATGAAAGAAGCCAAGTATGACAAATCACGGGAATACGACAGAGAGATCGCCCGATTTTTACAATCTACCCCGTTAATAGATGCACAAAACGAACACGTTAGACAAATTGCCGATACACTGTTTAAGGATGAAACGCAGACCTTCATTATAATAGAGAAAGCTCTCAAATTTGTTTATACCTATTTATCACCATCCGATTCCATTGCCAAACAGATTGATGCAGGAATTTGCAGAACCGTAGATGTCAATACCGTTATCCAGACAAGGAAAGGTACTTGTAGCGAATACACGAATGTATTTACCGCATTGATGCGCTACATGAATATACCGACTCGTTTTGCTGTAGGATATTGCTATGTCCCTGAATGGAAAGCCGAAAGTACCCATGCCTGGCCCGAATGCTATATAGAAGGTGCTGGTTGGTGTTCTGTCGATCCGACTTTCCCATCGTATATCAGCCCGCATTTTGGTATGGTTAGGATGCGTTACGGGATAGATTACGAAGACTGCGACATCAAAACCCTAAATTATGACATCGAACCGATTGAGTTTACCAAAAGATAACCATTATGACAACAGAGAATAAAATAAAGTACTTTGAAAATCGGGAAGATTGGAGAAAGTGGCTAGCAGATAACTTTGAAACCAAAGATGAAATTTGGTTTGTCTTTCCTCAGAAATCATCAGGTAAAAAAAGCATTATATACAATGATGCCGTTGAAGAAGCCCTTTGTTTCGAATGGATTGACAGTACGATAAAATCGCTTGACAAAGAACATAAAATTCAGCGCTTCACGCCTAGAAACCCTAAAAGTACATACTCGCAAGCCAACAAAGAAAGACTTAAATGGTTATTGGAAAATAAAATGATACACCCTAAATTTGAGGATAAAATACGAGCTATTTTGTCTGACCCTTTTATTTTTCCAGATGATATAATTGACAGATTGAAAGCAGATAAAACAGCATGGAAAAACTATCAACACTTTTCCGACCCATATAAACGTATCCGAATTGCATACATTGAAGCAGCCAGGAAACGGCCTGAAGAATTTGAAAAACGATTAAACAACTTTATCAATAAAACGAAAGAAAATAAAATTATAACAGGATTTGGGGGGATTGGAAAATACTATTAATCCCAATAAAATGCAGGTACGAATTTTACTTCTGTTTTCTAAATACAAGACCTATATATAACAAACAAACCAACAACACCGCCCCAATCACCAACATCCGCTTGGGATAAGAAAACTCCACAGTACTACCTTTCTGAAAAGAATCAGAACCGGCAAAACAGTTCTCATCTACAGAACCAGAACTAACAATCGACTCAACCACCTCCTCCCCCTGTTCCTTAATAGCGACATGAGTAACAGACTGCACCCCATTCAACCGACAGCTATCGAACACAATATGCTCTATATCGATCACCTTATTGCGGGAAGCCTGATACAGATTTTTTAACAACATACTATCACTATGAATACTATGCACCTCCTCCCTTATCTCCCGATGTTGCACACTACGCCGCCCGGCACTACAACCGGGCAGCAAAACAGCCAACAAACCAACCAAAACAAATAAACTTCTACCCCACATATCCATACCTATCCCCCCTTCATTTATTAATGATCACCTGATAACGATTCTCTCCATTTACCCGAAACGCCAAATGCAGGAACTTCTTTCGTTTATAAAGAATTGCCTGATCGAAAGGTAACTTACAATAAAGTAACACATCCAGCAACTCCTTCGGATCAGGCACATAACAATCCGCAGCCTCCCCCTTCACATGCTGGCTCGAAGGCACGCCGCCCACCAACCTGTTCACCTCCGGACTCCGGTAACCACTTGTGATCGCAATCGGCTTCCCATAAGCCAGCCTCAACGGCTGTAACAACCGTTTCACCAACTCCATCATAGCCTGCTTCACCTCAAACGGCGGCTCATTCAGCAACCCATTCTCCACCGCCACCCGGCTATACGTCATTTCTTCCCAGGTAAAATTCCTACTTATCCTCTCTTTCATTTTGTACCGATTTAATTTTATACGAATAATCCACTCCAAACAAAGCTCCGGCAAATGTGCAGGTTTCCCCGAAAGCCACCAGCACACTATTATGAATCTCCCCTTTCGGAGCAATCCAGAAACCGGAGAAAAGAAGAACAATCCCACTCATTACGAGCAGGATTGCCATTACCAATTGAATAGTCAGTCTTTTTTTCATACGTTCCCCTTTCCTCTTTCAATCAAGTAATCCTCAATTTCCCATTTTCAATTATTCAATCTCCGGTCTGTCATCTCCACCGGAACCTTCTTCTTTTTTAGGTTTCGTGTCTTCATCCTCTTCAAACTTCACGATCTCACTCATCCAGCGCAGACTGGTACCCGGCGAGAATATCACCCGTGCCTTTTTTATCAGGGAAGCATTGAAAGCATCCGCCGTCTCCGCACCTTTCGAACGAATCGAAAGACGAAAACTACCGAACTCACCCACCTGTACAATACTACCCGAACGAAGCTCCAGGCTCATCGCCCAGTTTAACGAATCGAGTATTGCCTTCACATCAACACTCGACATCGCCGAGCGGCTGGAGATCAATTCACACAACTTATCCATATCGCAATAGTTCGACGACCGCGCCATCGCATAAGTCTTCACCTTGTCCTTATCGTCACCGCTAAGAACCTTGCGCTGCACCTTTCTAAATTTCAGTGTCATAGCTTTTCTATTTTAATGATTAATACTACTGTTTCCAGGGGAACGATACAAAGGTACAGGTAGGGATATATGCAAAGATCGGCACGGGAGCATCATGTAAAACAATATATAATAAGACTTTAGGAACAACCAAAATCTTAAAATACCATTTTTCACGAACCATCACACTGATAGATTCAGATTCTTATTTAACGTTTATCAGGAAAATAATGATTATTACGTGAGATTCTTAGGGACAGATTTAGGTTATTTAATGACTTCTCATAACAAATTTGATATCCTTTCGGGTACTCTTTTTAATATAATCACGTAATAAATACCCGAGAGGGTATCGAATAACAGAATATAAGTCATTTATAGAAAACAAGTGATGCCAGTATACTGTATGCGGAGATTAGCTCTTATATTCTCCGCATATTATACGGCAAATACAGACATTAATCTCCGCAAACAATCACATTACAAGTTCATAATTATATCTCAATAATGAAAATTATTCCGTCTATTCCGCTTTTATCTTTTGACGATAAGAGTCGCTGATAATATAATGTATTGATATTACGCTCCAATTGGCGAACGCTCCATGACTGCTGGGTAGCTTCTTTTAGGTAGAAGCAATGTGCATTAGCATCATTCACCCTCATTCTCAACCCATTGTAACTCCATGTCAATTTGCTACACATTATGTAGCAAATCTTTGGGTTGATAGATAAGGTAGAACTGTCTGAAGTTCCGCAAATTGCCATACGAGAATCCGAGAGTTGAAAACAAACACATTCTAATTGTACCAAGTTAGTTTCTAAATTATATCCCCTGAAAGCAGAAACTGACAAAACAGTGTAACTTACTGATTAAGTGATGCAATATACACTATATCACACTTCCTTGCCAAGTAGCAAAAAAGCAGAATATTGTGGTATTACGAAGACTTTCTGTTGCGAATCCGCTACCTGTTTAGTAGCAGGTTTCAAACAAAAAACTCCGCTTCTATAACATATAGGTCGTTTGAAGCAAAGTTTTAGTTAGTTACGCATTAGTAAATTCACTGTTTACTTATAATTATCCAAAAATATATCTTATATTTGGACTATAATAGACGTTGAGATGCAAAATAATCAGATAAAGAGGTACTAAACGAAAAGGGCATCAAGTAGACGTGGTTAGCAGAAAAACTCGGTAAGAACTTTAAACGCTTGCAACCGCAGCCAACTATCCCTACCAATGCTTCATAAGATAGCTGAGATTTTGCAGGTTGATATGAAAGAGCTAATTAAATAAATACAAAATAATGGAAGTTAATATTATTAAAACAGAAGGAAAGCCTCTGGAGAAACTTATCGAAACAGTGAGTTCTGCTATTGGGACATTGTATAAACCAACTCAAATAAGAAAAGAAGCGAAAGCGAATGCGGAAGCTTTAATAATACAAAAAGAAGCTGAAGCAAAAGGTATGATAATAATTGCCGATGCCGACGCAGGGCGACCGCACCAAAATTCCTCTAAAAAGTTTATCATTGCAAAATGAATACCTCTAATTATTTTTCAGAAGTGACAGATCCTCGTGTAACAGGTCGCTGTCTACATTTGTTGTCAGATA
>NZ_JAMOKT010000120.1:0-8173 GCF_023656795.1 Parabacteroides caeci | reverse complement strand
GGTCACCTTAATTGACCTCAAAGGTATGATTTCAAATCGTCGCGCCTAAAAAGTAGTATCTAATAGACTATATTTCAATTATTTCAAAGAACTATTTATCCACTTTTACGGGACAGTAATGAAAGCTCCTATAAGATTTTCATTCTCATGAATTATAGATTCATTTTCATGCAATTGCCTTAAGCGCGCCTGTAATAGATCTTTATTTTCTTCAATTGTACGTTCTTTCTTAACCAACTTTTGCTGATAAATATATATCAGTACACATATTATCATTAATAATGCAACCACACCCCATAATACACTATTCTCCAATCGATTATTTATATTCAATAATTTCTCTTGATCATACTTTGCCTGAATTTTGGCAATCTCAGAACTACGATTTATGTTATCTATAGAATCTTTATAAACCCAATATTGCTCATTATACTTAATAGCATCTTCATATTTATCTAAGTCTCTACATAAAAAATATAAAGTTTGTGTTGCATCTTGTTTTGTATAAAGATTTGTTGTATTCAATGCCTTTTCTAAATAAAAATAAGCAGAATCGGATTGTCCCATATAATAATAGGTTTCTCCAATTCCTAAATACGTTTGTGGCAAGGCTGAAGTGTTATATTGTTCTTTTATCTCCTTTGACTTCTGTAGATAATATATAGATGAATCAAGCATGGATAAAGCTCTGTACACGGACGGTATTTCCCCATAAGCAAGTGTTAAAGCTTTTAAACTCCCTGACTGCTCCGCAATCCTTATTGCTTTTTTATAGTAATCCAACCCTTCCTCCACATTATTATTAAGCATTGAAACACGCCCTAAATAGGAATAAGAATTTGAGATGAGCGCACTGTCCTTTAATTGAATTGAATAATTTTGTGCATTCACATAGGCATCCAAAGCCAGATCAGTCAAACTGCGATAAGCATATAATGTCCCCAAATGAGTATTGATCAAATACAACAATCTATAATCCGTCGTATTCTTCGCCACATCCCTAGCCCGTAAATAATAATCAGTTGCCTCTTCCGCATTATGTAAATCATGGTTAACCCGTCCTTCATAATATAGAGTTGACGCTTTCCGTACCGGATCATCCTGTTTTTCAAAATAAGCCAATGCAATATTGATCAAAGAATCAGAAGTATGCTTTACATAGTTTTTATCACGTGCCTGGGTAATCAACAAACACCACGTAGCATATTGAAATTTATCTGACGGAGAGGGTACTTCCATTGAATCCAATACCACCAGGGCACTGTTCGGGCAACGTTGCATAAGCGACTCTGCATAAGACAGTTCCAGCAATAACTCTTTGGGTTGTTCAGTACACATCGCGAAAGAGAACAGACAGAATACTATGTAAGATAGGTACCTCATCGCTGCATGGCATAATTGTTATAGCCTCAAAGATAATGAAACAATTCAATCCAAAGCTATTAATAATCAATTTTTTTCAATACAGCTACAAACAAATAATTATATCTATTAAAGAATTAAATTAACGTGAGTCTAACACAAAAATATCACTTCCTCCTACAAGTTGACCGAACAAGTACCGAACAACATTCCGTAATCTTACTTCTTACAAAAGATTTCCTCCATTATCAAAATGTCACTACTCTACCAGGTAAATCGGATTAATATACCGGGTAAAATAAAATACCCAACCGGGTAATATTTTTTAACATATTAATCCGTTTACAAAACACTTAAATAATAATCATATTGTCATTTGTGAAAAAGAACATTTTCAATTCTTCGGTGATAATGAAGGGGACATGTCCGTTTGCCAGGTATTCTTTAAACAGGATCAGATGACTGCACAATAATTACGTGCCGTGCGCTCTGACACACCGTACTTTCCTGCAAATTCTCCGACTGAAATATATTTCATGTTCAAATTCTATCGGCAAGATATAGAAATAAAGTATTAGTATAAATATTCCATAATTATACCTACCCTGAGTACAATTCCTGCTATTGCATCGTATATTTGCCCTCAACCTTTTCCTGCCGATAATCATGAGCAGGCCTGCGCACAATCGTCGACAGACCTGCTCATGATTATCGACAGGCTTGCAGACAATTGTCGACAGGCAATTCCGTCGGCAGAAAAACGGGAAGGCTACGTGTTGTTTTTCAGGCACACCAGTATAAAACAAAATAAAAATGGGAATCAGATTCAAAATCCACGAAACGCCACGGCCGAAAGGCAGGAAAGGTCCGAAGTTAATCCATGCACGGGCATTGTGCGACAGCACGGTAAAAATGGATCATCTATGCAAAATGATCTGCTCACGATCGACGATCTCTTCGGCCGATGTGAAGGCTGTACTCGACTCGTTCGTATGGGCGATCGGATTTTCTTTGGAAAGCGGGCAACATGTGGAGTTGGAAGAACTGGGACATTTCTCGCCTTCACTGCGTACCCGCCCATCTGCCGACGGAATGAAAATAACCGTAACGGTAGACAGCGTAAACTTCCGTTGTTCGGAAAAGCTAAAAGAAGAACTGAGGAATGCAGAACTGAAACATACCAAAACACCTAAAAAATTAACGTTCGAGGAACGCGAAAAGCGAATGTTGGATTATCTGGAACGAAACAAACGGATTACAACCCCGGATTACGCCGGACTGAACGGCTGCTCACGTTATCGTGCTACCGCCGACCTGAAACTATTCACAGAGAAAAATGTTGTATCCAAAATAGGAGGCGGCACGCATGTTATGTATGTATTAACTGCAGATAATAAATAAAATAGGAAAAATGAAAGACTTAACCCTATCAAATATAGAACGGCAAAATATCCTTAACAACCGTTTGGCAGTCGAGAACATTCAAGATAAACTTAAAATTGAAGGAATGCTTTTCGATGGTGAATATAGATTCACAAAAAAAATGGTAGCAGACTTTTATGAAGTCGACATTTCAACAATTGATAGATATCTTTTGCAATATGGGGAGGAATTAAAACATAACGGATACATTTTAAGTAAAGGTAAACAGCTGAAAGAATTTAAGTTACAATTTGCTCACCTTATAAATGAGGCGAGCAAAACTACACAACTCGGGTTGTTTAATTTCCGTTCCTTTTTAAATATCGGCATGATGTTAACTGACAGTGAAAAGGCTAAAATTGTAAGAAGCATTATTTTGGACGTTGTAATTGCGACCATTAATGAAAAAACAGGCGGCGGAACAAAGTTTATCAATAGACGTGACATAAACTATTTGCCGGCAGCAATCAAAGAAGAAAACTATCGTAAGAATCTAACTTCAACTATTAATACATGTGTAGACGGTCATTATACCATGAAATATGCATTAATAACAGATTACATATATAAAGCTGTTTTCCGAGAAAATGCTAAAGAGTATCGTGAGATTTTAAAGCTGAACACAAAAGACAATGTCCGTCATACGCTTTACGCTGAAGTTCTACTTGTTATTTCTTCTTTCGAAAATGGCGTAGGCGCTGCTATTCAAGATACGTACAAATCGAAAGGTGGCATAAAATTAACACTAAATGAAGTTGAAGATATTGTCAATGAATTGACCGAACACCCTATGCAAAAACCATATTTAAGTGACGCCCGTACAAAAATGGCATCACGAGATTTCAGTTTCCGAGATGTATACCATGGCAATATTGCTGAATATTTGCAAGCGGTGACTCCCGAAGAGTTTGAAAGGTTTATAGGAGATAGCTCTATTGATTTCGACCGTATATTAGAGGATAATAAAGATGTTTTAAAACGATTAAAACAGGCAGATAATGAATGATGACATTAAATATATTGTTTATGATGAAGCTTTAATTATCTATCAGAAAATGCTAGAAAAAAGTGGTGGAGGATTTAGTGGAATTCGAGATGAAAAAGGTATCCGATCTACATTAGATTTCATACAAAATGACATATACTATCCATCATTTGTAGAAAAGCTGACATATCTTGTTTTTTGTTTTTGTTCAGGACATTATTTTAATGACGGGAATAAGCGTATAGCCCTTACTTTAGGTTCTTATTTCCTTCATAAAAATGGATATTGTTGGACCGCCTGTATCTTTATGCGACAAGTAGAAGCTATTATATACCATGTTGCTGCATCACATATTGACAAAGAAATGTTACAACGCATTATGCAATGTATTATAGCAGGGACAGATTATGATGAAGGATTAAAAATAGACATCGCTAAAGCTATGAATAAAGGAACCTTAGGAATACAAGATGATATAGAAGAATAAACGAAGGTCAGAATATATATTATTGATTGATAACGAATAAACAGAATAAATGAATATAAAAATGAAACAAAAACGATCTTTTATCTTTTTCCTGTTGAGCTTCTTCTGTCTTTTCCAGCTGGCTGCCCAGCAACAGGTATTGCAACCGTTACCTATCGACCCGCAGGTTCGTTATGGAAAGTTGCCGAACGGATTAACCTATTACATCCGTCATAATGAACAACCCAAAGAACGGGCTGACTTTTATATCACCCAAAACGTAGGCTCCATGCTGGAAGAAGAGAACCAGCGCGGACTGGCACACTTTCTGGAACATATGGCCTTCAACGGCTCGAAAAACTTTCCGGACAAAGGGATGGACGAATTTACCCAAAGCATCGGTATGCGTATGGGCGAAAATTTCAATGCCTATACCAGTTTCGACGAAACGGTTTATATGATCATGAATGCCCCGGTGACACGCGAAAGCGTAGTCGATTCCTGTCTGCTGATCCTGCATGACTGGTCTGGCTTCATCACGCTTGCCGATTCTGCGATTGACAAGGAACGCGGCGTGATCCGCGAGGAATGGCGCACACGCCAGGACGCACAGGCCCGCATATGGGAACAACAGCTTCCGAAAATCTATCCGGACAGCCGTTATGCCCACCGGATGCCGATCGGCACAATCGACGTGATCGACAATTTCAAACCGGATGAACTGCGCGATTATTATCACAAATGGTACCGCCCCGACCTGCAGGCGATCATCATTGTAGGCGACATCAATGTCGACCAGGTAGAAACAGCCGTCAAACGGATTTTTGCCGACATCCCGGCACCGGTAAACGCGGCTCCGCGCCCTATGTTTGAAGTGCCCGACAATGACATGCCGCTGATCTCCGTGGCTACGGACAAAGAGGCTTCGAACACGATCCTGTCCATCTCCTATAAACACGACAAGATGCCGCAGGATATGTACGGAACGATTGCCGGATTGGTGAAAGATTATATCCAGAGCGTAGCAGCCACGATGATGAACGAACGCTTCAACGAGATGGTACAGAAAGCCAATCCTCCGTTCGTTGCCGCCCAGGCTTCCGACGGCGATTTTATGATCTCAAAAACGAAAGGCGCCTGGTCGGTAGCCGCACTGGTGAAAGATAACGAAGTGGATTCGGCCATGAATGCGCTGGTAACGGAAACGCAGCGTGTGAAACAATTCGGTTTCACCCCATCGGAATACGATCGCGCCCGCATCAATGTGTTGAAACAATATGAATCCCTTTACAACGACCGCGACAAACAAAGGAACAGCACATTCACCAAGGAATACGTACGTCACTTTACCGAAGGCGGTTACATCCCCGGAATCGAAACAGAATACGCCCTGATCAGCCAGGTTGCACAGGCTGTACCGGTAGAACAGGTCAACAAGTATATCCAGGATATGATCGGCGATACAAACATCGTGATCAGCCTGACCGGTCCGGAAAAGGAAGGCCTCTCCTATCCTACCGACGAAGAACTGCTCCGCGACTTTATGAAAGCACAGCAGATCCCTGTCGAACCTTACCGGGAGACCTTATCGGACGAACCGTTGATCCCCCCATTGCCGGCACCCGGCAAGATCACGGAAAGCAAGGAAGATCCGCTCTTCGGCGCTACCGTCCTGACATTGAGCAACGGCATCAAAGTCGTGTTGAAACACACGGACTTCAAAAAGGATGAAATACAAATGACGGCTACCAGCCCGGGAGGAAGCACACTGTTCGGCAACAAAGACATCGACAATCTGAAAGTGTTCAATGAGGTAATCGAACTGGGCGGCCTGGGCAATTTCTCGGCTACCGACCTGGGCAAGATGCTGGCCGGAAAGAAAGTATCCTGCTCCACTTCCCTGGGACTGGACAGCGAAAATGTGAACGGCTCCTCCACCCCGTCCGACCTGAAGACCTTGTTCGAACTGATCTACCTCAGTTTCACCGCTCCGCGCATGGACGAAGAAGCATACGCTTCCTTCGAAAACCGTATGAAAGCGCAGCTGAAGAACCTGGAACTGAATCCGATGGTTGCCTTCAGCGACTCGCTGACGAAAGCCATTTACAACAACAATCCGCGTGCGATGCGCATCGATCCGGCCGATTTCAAAAATATCAGCTATCCGCGTATTATGGAAATGTATAAGGAACGTTTCGGCGATGCCTCCGGTTTCGTCTTTACCTTCGTAGGAAACATCGACACCGACAGTATCCGTCCGCTGGTAGAACAATACCTGGCTACATTACCTGCAAACGGCAAGATAGAGCAGGGCAACCCGAAAGAAGTACCCGCCATCCGCAAAGGCGACTACGTGAACCGTTTCAAACGCCAGATGGAGACGCCGAAAGCCTCCGTCGTGAATTTCTATTCCGGGCAGATGGACTATAACCTGGAAAATATCGTTACAGCCACCATGTTGAAGCAGGTACTCGACCTTGTTTACACCGAAAAGGTCCGCGAAGACGAAGGCGGAACGTACGGCGTACAGACATCCGCCCGCATCTCTTCCTTCCCGGAAGGACAAACATTCCTGCAGGCCTATTTCGACACTGACCCGGATAAGCGGGAAAAAATGAACACGATTGTCCGCAACGAATTGAAACGTATCTCCGACATCGGCCCGACCCCGGAAGATTTCAAAAAGACGCAGGACAACATCCTGAAACGTCACGCAGAAAGCCTTCAGGAGAACGGTTACTGGTTAAACACGCTGGACAACTATTATTACAAAGGCTTCGACGGTTCGACCAAATACGTCGAAACAGTCAACAGCATCACTCCCGCCAAAATACAGGCCTTCGCCAAAAAGTTACTCGACCAGGGAAACAGTATTGAGGTGGTGATGGAGCCGTAAAACGATATAACATATACGCCAAATTTAAAATATGACAAAACTCGTATGAGATACTATCTTATTTTAAATTTGGCGATTTTATTGGAATATCACTCGGCTTATTTTACTTTTGTACCGAAAATTAAAATAACGTATTAGCTTATTTTAATTTTGTACCGAAAACTAAAATAACGCATCAGCTTATTTCAATTAGATGGTAAATCCTAAAATTAGTTTATTCCCCCGATATTATCATGAAAAACTTTAAATCAGGCACATACATAAACCAAGGTTACTACAAGAGTTTTCAACCGAACCTAATTAACAACCCTTGGGTAATTGAAAACATGGAGATAGTAACATTGTTAAGCAAAGCGGACAGAATGCTTGGCAGACTAGACATGTATTCAGAACATATACCCAATATCGATCTTTTCATTAGCATGCACATAATGAAAGAAGCGACTCAATCTTCTAAGATAGAAGGTACTCAAACAAATATGGAAGAAGTACTCATGTCTAAAGAAGATTTGCCATTGGATAAAAGAGACGATTGGACCGAAGTTCATAACTATATATCTGCGATGAATGAAGCTATTAAAATGCTCGAGACATTGCCTTTTTCTGCAAGGCTTATAAGAAATGTACATAAAGTATTACTTGCCGGGGTCAGAGGTGAACACAAACAACCGGGAGAATTCCGGAAAAGCCAGAATTGGATTGGAGGTTCATCTATTAACGATGCCATTTTTGTTCCTCCGGTTTGTACTTCAATTCCAGAGTTAATGGAAGATATAGAGAAATTTGTACATAATAATTCTATTTTCTTCCCTGAACTATTAAAGATAGCCCTGATACATTATCAGTTTGAAACGATTCACCCTTTTTTAGATGGTAATGGCCGAACAGGGAGATTACTAATTACCCTGTACCTTGTAAGTCAATGTCATCAATTTAAGAAAAAATACCCTTAAAACGAAAAAAGCCATTGGAAATATCAAAGAAAGAATTACTTTAAAGTTACCACACAACAAGTAATCCATGATCTATGATACAACCAATG
>NZ_JAMOKT010000012.1:0-145497 GCF_023656795.1 Parabacteroides caeci | reverse complement strand
CGAACGGCTGGAAGAATTGCTAACGATCCTCCGCCAGCTCTACCCGCAAGCCCTCATCACCGGCCATAACCGCCTCACCCCACATGCACCCAAGGCATGTCCTTGTTTTGATGCCGAATGGGAGTACAGATGGATCTGACGGTGTCTTCCCGGCACGGTGGTGTGTCAAAACACTATTACCGAACGCAGATGACGCAGAACGCGCAGACGGACGCAGACTTTTTTATTAATAATCAATGAGGTCTGCGCCCTGTCTGCGTAGTCTGCGTTCCCTAATTCTGACGTTTGACACACCTTGATTGGCAACAAGATTTCTTATTATATATTATTTTTTACTAACACCTAACTGATGCAAATAAAAATACTTATTCATAAAACCTATATAGCATAGACTCAATGCTATAATCGTACCAGCTAAATAGTAATAACTGTATTCATAAAAATAAATAAAACCAATTATTATCAATCCTTGTACAACCATATAAATAGTAGCCACAACTAAATGTGGTATCTTTAATTCATTAGCCATAATCTGATACAAATGCTTACGATGTGGCAGTCCAATATTTTCATGAAGCATTAGACGATGAACAATAGTCAATACGCTATCTACACCATAAACTACGAGAAACACAATATAAGTAAAGTCACCCGTTTGTATAATTAGCCTACCTATGATAAATAAAAGAATAAAAGCGATCCCTACCGAACCAATGTCTCCCGCAAAACATTTCGCTTTTTTCCGGAAGTTAAACAAGCAAAACACCAATACGCTCAAAATGATAATGATCAAAAAACTATTATCAATAAAATGAAGGGAGCGATTCACATAAAATAAAGAAAGAAGTACTGCTAGCGAATATCCTCCCGTAATACCGTTTATACCGTCCATGAAATTATATGCATTCACAATCCCTACACATAAAATTAGTCCAATTAACACCATCCACCAACTATCCATATTTAAAATTCCATATTCTTGAAACATCAAGAACATAGCTGTAAAATGGACTAATAATCGAATTTTATTAGAGACAGGATGTATATCATCCACAAAACTAATCCCAGCTATAGCTGTCAATCCTACCAAAAAACAAGGATATTGAAAACCAAAAAACAAAGCATGTATCCATAGTCCCAACAAAAAGATTATACCACCTCCCCGTAAAGTTATATTTGTATGAGAACTACGTTGGTTAGGTTTGTCAATGATATTAAATTTATCAGCCACATAAAAATATAACAACTCTAGCCCCAAGAGTAATATTGCTATAATAATATAAGTAATCATCTGTTATTCTTTCTGGAAACTTTTAAATGTTTTCTTTAATCCATCTATCGCTCTCACAGGCATTCGTTCTATACCAAGCGCTTTTTTTATTTTAGTATTAGAGACTACATAATTTTCTGTTAACTTTCTCAATCGTTCTGTGTTTAAAGGCAAATGTAACAATGTTCCCAATCCAGCACACCCTTCCATCATCCCTTTATTCACTTTCCAGATACGAGATTTCTTTCCCATCACTTCACACATAATCTCTATCAGTTCATTGGTTGAAATAGATTCATCATCACCCATATGGTAAATGCCTGAAGGAATATCCTTCGTCAACAAACCTTCTACCACATAGCACAAATTATCAATGGAAGTAAACGAACGACAATTCTCAAAATCCCCCAAAGGCCAAGGGATCCCTTTTTTCACTACGCTATAAAGCAAGTTCAAATTCCCTTTATTTCCTGGACCATGTATCATGCAAGGACGCAAAATATACACTTGTTTATCTTTAGGTAAATGTTGTTGTATATATTCCTCTGCTTTCATTTTACTTTCTCCATAAGGTCCAACAGGCGTTGGAATCACCTCCTCCGTCAACATCTCCCCTATTACGCTATCCGCAGCAGCCTTTACCGAACTGAAGAAAATAAACTTCTTTGCAGAAGATTGCAAAAAGAAATCAAATATCTTTTGAGTCAACCTCGTGTTAATATTAAAATATAATTGAGATGAAGATTGATTTTTAGTATCGTGGGCCTTACCCGCTAAGTGGATAATGGCATCTATTTGAGAAAAAGAAGTACTATTAAGTTCCTCCCAAGAATAAATTTTTACCACTCCTTCTTTTTGATGCGTAACAATATCTAAACCATATATTATATGATTAGATTTAAGTGCTTGAACTAAATTAGAACCTACGAAACCGTGAATACCAGTAATTAAGATTTTCATTGTATATCAACTTCGGATTTAATCCTATATAGTTTTTCTATTTCATTCCATATCAATTCTTGCCTAAAATTTTGCTCAACTAAGGACCGCCCATTCTTGCCATAAACTACGCCTAATTGACGATTAATATAAAAGCGTTCTATAATAGAAGAAATCTCTTGCACATTATGAGAGACAAAAACTCCCGTTTTATTTTCTATAATAGAATCAATACAACCTGTAACTCTTGTTGTGATAACTGGAAGTTCCATAGCTGATGCCTCTAGCACAGAAGTAGGAAAACCTTCTCTATAAGAAAGTAAAATGAAAATATTCATTAATGCATAATAATATTCAATGAAAGAATTAGAAATATAACCTGTCGTAATAATATTCGGATTTTTTATTATTGACTCTATAATATTCTTTGGTAAAGCATCTCTTTCTTCCAACATTCCTACCAACAAAAGTCGTATATTAGAATATTTTTCTTGCAAAATAGAAAAAGCCTCTACTAATTCAATTAGACCTTTATCTTTAACTAGCCTTCCCGTAAATCCAATCACAAAATCATCATCATCAAATCCTAATTGTTCTCTCAAATCGAGCAATACTTCATGTTGAATACCATATCTATTAAAGCGTTTTATATCAATTCCATTACAAGTACCCTTTAATAACAAGGTTTGTTTCTCTGCTTTATTTAAGCCGTTTTCAATACTACGTTGACATACAGAAGGGCTTACGCAAACAATCTTTGTTGACAATTTACCAGCCAATCTATCCATCGAAATCAATAATATTCTTTTTAACCCTCGGGATGTTTCATAAACCAAGCCATGTCGAAAATAGATACGAATAGGAATTCTAATTATATAAGCTGCTAACATTGCAAGTAATGCTCCCTTTGGTGTATGCCCTGTTACAATATTAATTTCATTTTTATGAATATAAGAACATATTCCTATCAATGCTTTCAAATCACTTATTAATGATATTTTACGAGAGATAGGTATCATCCTATAATCAAATTGAAATTTCTTAGAAAGAACTAACAATTCATCAGAAGGGCTACATACTATATATTCCTTATAACCTTTATTCCTAAAATAAGTCAATTGACCTCCTAAAAAATAAGGTATTACGAAGGAAATATTAACAACATGAAGAATATTCATTTCACAGATTATTCATTTTTATATTAAGAAATTACATTAATTTTTCTTTCAATGACTTTAAGTTAAAAACACGAATCAGTACATTAGTAAAATCACTTCCAAATAGCTTAACAAATATTCTTTTATAACAAGTTAATATTTTACTAATGGGAGATTGCCAAGACATAGCAAAATGATGAATAGAATAAGTATTTTCAGTTATACATATTTTCCCTGTATCATGTCGTTTTGAACAAAAAAAATCAAATGGAAAGACAGAAATAACATTATCACATATAATTTCACTCGAATAATTATCATATTTCTTTATAACAATCCCATTTTTCACCATCATTTCTTCCATAATTAACGGAAGTGTTTTCATATCCAATATATTCTTATCACCATAGAATTTTCTATTATCATAATACTTTAGACAAGCTAATATCCAATCAGACTTAGCTTCAGAACCAATTATTGCAGCTTCTAATTTTGACTGGCTATCTAAACCTATAAAATAATTTCTGTTCAATAAATTATCAAAAGATTTAAGAACTTCAACATCTGTATCTAAGTAAATTCCTCCATAATAATACAGAGCATATAATCGAATATAATCGGCAGCAAAAGCGAACTTTCTACTTTCATAGGCCTGCTTTACCCAAATATGAGAGTTTATATCAAATTTATTTTTGTCCCACAAGACAAACTGATAATCAGGCAGTTTATCTTTCCAGCTATCAATACACCTCTGTATTATTTCAGGATAAGGATCACCACTTAACCAACAATAATGAATAACTTTAGGAATCATAATCTCATTATTTTATTTATAAAATTAACTCTTTTATCGTCTAAAATAGACATTCGATACTGTTGACTAACCAAATAATTAGCCCTACCTTGTGTTTCAAAATCTTGCACACTCAAATGTTCAACTATATTCGATAGTTTACGGTAATCTCCTTTTTCAAAAATGTATTCACTCGGTAACAACTCTGGAATTCCTCCTGTTTTTGCTCCAATAGCCAATCTTCCTCTACTCATAGCCTCTATAAGAGCACGAGGTAATCCCTCTGCTTTACTTGGATGTACATATACATCAATAGTATCTAAAAAAGATATAACTTTATCATGTGTTAATTCTCCTAAAAAAAAGACTTGGTCTTGTATGGATAATGCAGATGCTATTTTTTGTAATCTATCACTCCTTCCTCCCCCAACCAAAAAATACTTAACTATAATCCCACGACCTTTCAACAGATTCATTGCTTTTAAAACGGTAATCTGGCCCCTAAATGTCCTATCAACAGGACTGATTGTCCCTATTTTTAATACATCACCTTGCTGATAGGAATTACGATTCAAAATATTATCTACAACATCTATCCTCACATTGGAACAAGATAGACACAAACCTTTTGTTGGATAACGTTTTTGCAAAAAACGATTAGTTACATATATAACGGACTTAGATTTCTTAATATAGTACCAAGCTACTAAGTAATTTGGCAAAGCCAATATTTTCCCTTTTAATCCATAATACCAAAATACATCAAAAGCACAACCAACAACCTCTGTCACATATTTAATTTGTTCTTTTTGCAATAAATGTAAAGCATATCTACCCAAAGATAACGAAGGCATTTTGACAAAAACTAAATCGACATTAAATATAATATTTTGTATAATATTCTTATTTATTTTAGATACAAATAGTCGTTCTTTCTTCAATTCTATTATTGTTACTCTACTTAAATCTATCAATTTCATCTCTAAGGCCAAACTAGATCCTATACTTTTGATAGAACAACAATAAAACAAGTGATCACAAAGTTTTAGATATTTATCAAACTCTGTCAAACTTTTCCTATAATATTTATTATCATATTTAAAAACAGTCTGATCTTGTATTACAGCAATATTCATAAATTATAGAGTTTATATAATGCACAAAATATTTACAACAATTCTTTCTCAAATTTTTCAAACCATTTGTTTGAGCAAAAATTATCTATAGCCCAATTTTGACAAACTAATTCATTTAATAAATCACGATTAAAATAGTATTTACAGATACATTCAATAGTCTTATTCACATCATTTGGAGACAATAATTTATCATATAAATATAAAGGAACAGATTCTTTTATAGGATCAATATTTGAGGCTATAACCGGAATACCTTTAGCCATTGCTTCAATCAATGCATTAGGTTGACCTTCTGTAATAGATGGGAAATAAAATAAATCAAATGATTTTAATAACGATGAGACATCACTTCTATATCCCAAAATTTGTATTTGCTTTGACAACCCCATCTGCAACACCTTATTTTTTAAGCAAATATCCGTATCTTTACCTACCAAAACAAAATACACATCGGCATATTTTTTACAGAGTATTTCGGCAACTTTAAGGATAGTTTCATGATTTTTTGCTATATTATAACGTCCAACATGACCTATCACAAAAGCATTTAAAGGAAGACTCAACATTGTTCTAATTGATACCACGTCTATATTCATTTGAGAACAATATTCCCTTCCTAAATCATTATATACAACTTGAAACCTATTAGTATCCTTTCTATTTGGGTAGAAAAAATCTAATGCAGTTTTGGAATTTGCTAATATTTTAGTAGCAAACAACATAACTAGTATTTTCATCAAATAATTATACAAAAGCCGTAGTTTTGTTTCTTTAAAATGATTTGTAGATCCTCTATAAAACGTGATACGCTTTTTAACTCGTGCAAAATAGCCAAAAACAAGAGATAGCCCTGCAAAATGGCCATTAAAATCACAAATAGTATCTATATTATTTTTCTTCAAATATAAATAAAATCGTATATAAGCAAATATTGAAAAATAACCTAACGGTTTGAGAATTATTTCATCTGAAACATCTTTATAATCATTATACAAAGCTCCAGCTTTACCTGATTTACACCAAATGATATTATAACTTCGTTTATTATTATATTTTAGAAACCTCAACAAATAAGTTTCAATACCTCCTTGCTCCAACCCTGTCACTAAAAATACGCACTTTTTCATATTTATATCCAAATTAAATTTAATTATTATTTAGTAGCCTTCAGGTTGAGTATTAATATTAATAAGATCTATTAAACTTGAATAAAATACCTTCATATTCAAAACCATATACTCTTTACCTAAGATCAAAAAAAAGGGGGATAAAACAATCACAAACAAACATATATACATTATAAATTTACTTAAATACCTCCCCAGACTACACGAAAACAAAGCATAGGTAAAATACAATACACCAAACATCTTAAAAAGCATGATATTTCTTGATAAGGTATAAGAAGAAGCAGTAAATACAATATATGAAAAAAACATAATTCCCCAATAATGTAAACGCAATATAAATTGAGGAAATTGCTTTCGTTTTTTATCTACTACCAACGCGATAAAAGGAAATACAAACATCATTAAAAGAATAACATAAAACCGCAGTACAGAACCGGAATATAAAGCAGCTTCAACTTCACCTTGAAACATATAAACATCTATTTTATCAGCAATTCCCGATCCAATTCCACCTAAAGAAGTTAAAACATTCATCAAGGAAGCCATCAATGGGACAAAATACCAATAACTCATCAATAAGAATAAAGATATAGTTAACAAAACACGACGACTCAGAAAGCAGGTACATATATAAAACAAAACTATCGGATACATAGAAAAATGTAGTAAACAAGGAAATATCAAACAAATACATTTTTTGTAAATAGAGAGTCGTATGTCAGGGATAGTAACAATAAATAAAAACAACAATATAGCATTTCCTTGTCTCATACCACTAAATTCCGTCACTTGGGCAAGTGCCAAAAACATTAAAACTGGTAATATAAAATTGTTAAAAGATGATTTAGTTTGCAATTGCTCACGCCAATTTAACAATGTCCCTAACCCCAATCCATAGTAACAAACAGCCCCTAGAAAACCTACAATTTGATGAGTATATATCCATTTACCAATTCCCCAAAAGACCAAGTCTAAAAACCAATCGGGTTTTTCTGATAAAGATTGATAAAAAACAAAATCAGCAAAAGAATTGACATTTTTCAGATTTTCAAAAGCCAAATTATGTCGAGTAATATCCATTGTATCAGCAGGTAAAAAAGTATACCCAACCAAGCCCCAAAACATAATAATAATAATCACACCCAACCTGACATGACGCCTATAATAAATAAAATACAATGCGAGCAAAGCTGCAACAAATGGAGAAAGAATAAAAATTACCCATAATAGACATATATCTATTATATTATTTTTATGATAAACCAATGTTATATTACTTTCACTCATTATTTTGACAAAATATTCCTTAAGTAAAAAAATAAACTTTGTTTTAGAGTAAATATCCTTCTAAGCCCAAAGTTATGAAGCATCAGATAAAAAGTAATTGTTTTAGGGAAACTCCAATACCTATGCACAAATTGAAAATTCACTTGCTGCATAAACTCCGTATTAAGTTTAAATAAATATTTCTTTGCAACATCTTGGCTCAACAAAAAGTATAGCATATTTAACATTTTCTTGTTGAACAAATTTCTATATAGGATTTTATCTTTCATGAAATCATAAAACCAATTTATAGAATTTACTATAATACCCAATTGCTTATCTGAAAGTTTTTTTTGAGTAGATGATTGCAAGTTTTGACAATAATAATATGTCGAATCTTCTATAACAGCCATTCTATGGGCATACTGTACCAGTTGATACAATAAAATCATATCCTCCCCATTTGTATGATGCTCAAAAGTATCATATTCATAATCGAAGAACAATTTACGATGATAGATTTTAGCCCAAAGACTATGTGCTATTTCACCACTCAACAATGCCTTAAACATTTCTTCTTGAGACAATATACGCTGCTGTTGTTTCAGTATATTTTTCTTTTGACAAACAGTTATATAGGTATAAGCACTTATCACAATATCAGCGTCATTAATTTGTGCAGCTTCATACAGAACTTTCAATGCATTAGGAGGAAAAAAGTCATCACTGTCACAAAATACCACATATTCACCCACTGCCCTTCTGTATCCTTCTCTCCTTGTCCACATAGGTCCCATATTCTGAAGATTTTCAAAGATACGAATACGTTCTTCTAGCTCTGCATATTTCTTTACAATCTGCATAGCATTATCAGGAGATTGATCATTAACTATGATAATTTCAAAATCCTGTAAAGTTTGTGCAAAAATGCTATCCAAACATCGGGATATATATTTTTCCGTGTTATACACAGGTATAATGATCGAAACTTTTATATTTCTCTCCATATAACTACTTTTTTATAATTGAAAGCAAAGCCTGTCTTTGAGACAAGCTAAACAAGAACAGAACAGAAAACAGCAAAGAGATTACTCCCGATACTAAAAGGGATAGGATAACCTCATATAAAGAAGTCGGAATAAATATGTAAAGTAATATATTTGAAACACAAATAGACAACACAACGACAAAGCTCAACTTGAAAAATACCCAAAGTATTGCACTCCCATTCTTTGGATACGACTTATTAAAGAAAAAGGAATTTATCCCATAACTCTGAACAATAATGATACATGCAGAAAAAGAAAGCATCCAAGCAACTTGATTCAATGAGTTACAATCAGAATAATAAACTAAAACCACCAGAACAAACACATTAAAACAACCTAATAAAACCGTATAAATAGCAGGTAATTTCACTTTATTCCATGCACGGTTTACAAAAGCATATATTCCAGCTGCTGCAAAAAAAGGAAGTGGTAATAGTTTTAACACAAACCAAAACGAATATATCACATAAGTCTCGCCCAGCCAATAGCAGAGAAAATACTTCCCATAACCAATTAAACATCCTACCATTATCGCAGTCAATGCCCCCACAACCATCGAATTAGTCAATGTCAATTTTTGTACTTCTTTATGTTCATGTCGTGAATAGGATATCAATATAATTGGACCAAACAAAGAAGACACAACACCTATGACTAACGTTACATACACACCTAACTCAGATATAGCCCCTAAAGCTCCCGATAATTCCGTTCCCCAATGTCGATTGACAATAATGTTATCCACTCGATATAATCCGACATCCCCCAGTTGGTGAATAATAGTCCAAAAAGACATCCCAACAATTCCTGACAAAGCCGACCTACTAAATAAAGATAATCGCAAACAGATTTCTTTGGGAGAATATTTTATAAAAGCGAACCAACTAAACAATAACACTAAAATTTCAGTACAAAGATTAGCCAATCCTACATACATAATATTTACATCAATGCATTCAAAAAATGATATTACAAGAATCAATTTTAACCCTATACGCATAATCTTAATGACATTCATTAAGTCTAATCTATTTTGAGCATATAACGTAATATTTAAAACTGAAGAATACAATGAAATAAAAAAACTAAATATTGTAAAACAAAATAACCACCGAGCGCTTTCAAGAAAGCTATCAGATATCTTAAATACAGCATCTATATTGGATATTATTAGATAAATAACAGGTAAAATCAATAAAATAATTACCCCCAAAAGAATAACAATCGTACTAAAAATAGAAGATGCTTTTCCAAAGTCTTTTTGCTGAATACTAATGGTATAAAAACGAGATAATGCCCCAGTAAGAGAACCTGTCAATACATTAATATACTGATTAACAATCAATGTTAATGGTACTAGTCCATAGGCAGCAAGTCCTAAGTGGGTAACTAAATAAGGTGTATAATATAAACCTACTAATATATTAACAGATAAATTAGCAATATTAGTAAGAAGATTACGCTGAATTTGAGTCATCTTTTGCTATCTTTATATTTCACCCAACCCGGTGGCATCTTAGCTGTTACAGCCCATTGATTAAGAGAATCCATACAAACTTGATTTCCATTCAGAAGTAAAATAGACTCCTCATCACCCAACTTTTGCTTTGCCGCGTTTAACAAAGGTATACAATCAATATCGAGCGAAAATAATTTTCCAGCAACGAGATCCATCAAATAGGAATTATTAGAGAATGCAATCACCCCCAATGGCAAAGGCTCCGGATTAAGTGGTCCATCCCCTTGTCCACAGATTATTCCATCGCACAAATTATAAATTTCGCGTTGTTTCTCATTAGACAGAGTACCATCCATTTTGCCATACTCCACTATAAGATTTAAATCCATAACCATTCGCCACACAGTATCATTACCATACCAACCAGCTCCCAAATTTTGTTCATTAGTCGGAAAAGATAATTTCCAAAAGGCTGTTGACATACGAGTAAAGCATCTATAAAAAGGTTTGCCTATACGTCGATTAGCTGTATCTAAACACCATTCAGAACATGAACGAAGCAGATTATACTCCGGATAACAATCTCCTCCATATCCCTTGGCCCCTAACCTGTGATGAGGTAGAAAATCTTTATCACCGTTCACGCCTACTAAAATTTTCATCGCATTTGTAAGACCTGCTTTTTGATGTGTTTTGATTTTTGGTAAAGAAATTACTATATCGACATCAAAAACGTCTTTTGCAATACAATATTTGTGTACACCTTTTCGATGAGAATTTACTAATCTATCTGGATTATAATTTGTTACTCTAAACCTATTCTCACTTGTAGTAATTGGTTCTAAATAGCTTTGAGTTCCTACATCAAAAATCACATAATTATCTAATGATATCCTCTCCCTTTGAATCTTATTATAAGCAATATCTATAATTGTTCTACGAAAATCTTTAATTTGAATATCTATTCCATATTCCAATGATAATTTTTTGACTTTATCAAGAAAATAAGATGAAAGCAAGCACTCCCATTTACATCCTTGTATTGGAGCATCAGCAATAAGAACTGATTTCGGTGATAATTTTAAAAATACAACTAAAACTGCTAAAATAAAATGTTCATTTGTACATAAACAAAACTCATCAGTTACTCTGATATTATGTCTCACCCAATTAGGCTTTAGTAATATTTTTTTCCCTCGAATATTTGACGGAACAATGAAAGGAGCTATTAATCCTTCGATTTTCGCTATTAACAACTCATCATCACTATATTTAGAATACATATTTGCTAAGGTCAATTCCTCACGCAAACTATATACAGTAGAAATATTGACAAAATTATCCATATCCTATAATACTTGTTTTATCATCCAGTCTTGTGGAATAAAATATCCCTCATGCCATTGCATATCGTCAGTCCAATATCCAGGACATTTGTCATAACCATACATCGAAAAACCGTAACTTACCTCTACTATTAAAGGTTCAGAGTTCTTGTATACAAAATCATAAGCAATACATTGTGAATGTATTCTCTTATTCACATTAAATGCAATTTGAACACAACATTCATCCTGCTCATTTTTTTCATAAATAATACAACCGCTACCTGAGGCTCTAAAATCTCCTTCTCTACAAAGCCTTTTAATAGAAAAAGCTTTATTACCAATAACAATGACACGAATATCGTACAAATTATTTGGTACAAAATCTTGAAAATAAACATATCCTTTTTCACGGCCATGCATACGTGAATAAACAGTGGGAACAAACAAACGAATAAATCCTTTCAATACATTCATAAAAGAACCTTTCCGTAAACAATAATTTCGATAAGCTTCTTTTATGTAGACACTCCCACTGTTTTGTAAAAAACCACGTCTAAATGCTTTATTTACTAAATGTCTTGCTTCAGATTTGCTATAAACAAGTCGCACATTAAAAGAACCTGCACCGCCACGTAACTTAAAAACTTTTGGAAAAACTGTTGTCTCAATCCAATCAAGTGCATCATTTTTTGAATAAAACACATAAGATGGAACAACTGGTGCCTCAATAGCTTCCAACAAATATTTTTGCCCTACCTTATCATCAAAATGCCACGTCGTATTAAAATCCGGAAATACTTTCTTCCCTGTTTCTTGCAAAGAATAAAGAAGTTGTTTCGCAAATAATACATCCTTGTAATTCGCATGGTGATGATGCCACATAAATGCCGTACAACCAGATACTTGTTCAACTATATCTGTATCATAAGCATTCACTATTTTGTAAGGAATATTATGCTCCTTGCAATAAGCAATCCATCGTACCGAAAAGCTATTTGGAGTATGGTGAATCGCTATCATTACATTGTCGTTACAGTCGTCCATCTACTGATTCCTTTTTATAGATTCCCTTCACATCAAATACGACAGCATTTTCTTTTGTCAAAAAAGAGAAATCCAATGACTGAAAGTTCTCATGAGCTACTGCTAACACCACAGCATCATACTTCTCCTTAGGAAACTTATTAGTTATTTCAATCTCATATTCATGTTTCACTATAACCGGATTAGCCCATGGATCATATACCGTAATATTCACATTATATTCTTTCAATGCATTATAAATATCTATTACCTTCGTATTACGAACATCCGGACAATTTTCTTTAAATGTAAAACCAAGTATTAAAAGATTAGAGTCCAATACTTGAATTCCTTTCTTCAACATTAGTTTCACGACTTGATTAGCCACGTATTCGCCCATCCCGTCATTCATCCGACGACCTGCAAGAATTATTTCCGGATTATAACCATAAGCCTGCGCACATTGAGCTAAATAATAAGGGTCCACACCTATGCAATGCCCTCCTACCAAACCCGGTTTAAACGGCAGGAAGTTCCACTTTGTGCTTGCTGCTTCCAACACATCTTGAGTATCAATACCCATACGGGTGAAGATCTTGGATAATTCATTCACAAAAGCAATATTGATATCACGTTGTGAATTTTCAATTACTTTTGCAGCCTCAGCAACTTTTATAGTTGGAGCCAAATGAGTACCGGCACTTATTACAGAAGCATAAACTTCATTTACTTTTTTTCCGATTTCAAAAGTAGAACCAGATGTTACTTTTTTGATTTTCTCTACTGTATGTAATTTATCACCCGGATTAATACGTTCTGGGCTATAACCAGCAAAGAAATCAACATTGAATTTTAAACCGGAAACTTTCTCCACTACCGGAATACATTCATCCTCAGTCACCCCCGGGTATACAGTTGACTCATATACTACAATATCACCTTTAGAGATTACTTTCCCCACAGTAGTACTTGCATTATACAACGGAGTTAGATCAGGATTATGATTCTGATCCACAGGTGTGGGAACTGCTACTACATAGAAATTACAATCACGAATATCCTCAATATCAGCCGTACATTTAAAACCATTAGCTATTGCTGATTGTAACAATTCATCTGAAACTTCCAATGTTGCATCATGTCCTGCCATCAAAGCATCTACACGAGCCTGATTCATATCAAAACCTACTGTTTTATATTTTGTCGAGAATAAACGAGCCAAAGGAAGTCCTACATAACCAAGACCAATTACGGCTATTTTCACTATATCCATAAGATTTTTAGTATTTATATGATAAAAAATGATTCAAAAAAAGAAGATGAAAAATATCAGATATTCTCCCAATACCATTTGACAGCCTCTTTCAGGCCATCACGCATACTAAATTTAGGATTATAACCAAGTAGGGTTTTGGCCTTGTCAACGCAAGCTAATGAATGAGGGATATCCCCCAATCGATTCGGACCATGAAAGATTTCAACCTTTGCTATCTCAGAATCATATTTACTCAAGTATTCTCTCAAATATTCGACTAATTGATTCAACGTTGTACGCTCACCATAGGCTGTATTATAAACTTGATTCACTGCTTCTGGATTGGATGTAGTCATGGCAAGCATATTCATCTGAATAACATTGTCAATATAAGTAAAATCACGACTGTACTCACCATCCCCATTAATAACAGGACTTTCGTGTGCCATCAATTTTTTTACAAACAGAGGTATAACCGCAGCATAAGTTCCAAACGGATCTTGTCGGCGACCGAACACATTGAAATAACGCAATCCGATACATTCCATACCATATGTACGAGCAAATACATCTGCATATAACTCATTGACATATTTAGTAATAGCATAAGGAGAAAGAGGTTTTCCTATTATTTCTTCTACTTTTGGTAAAGATTTACTATCACCATAAGTAGAAGAACTAGCTGCATATATAAAACGTTTTACTTTGCTATCACGAGCAGCAATGAGCATATTTAAAAAACCGCTGATATTTACGGCATTAGTTGTAGCCGGATCCTTAATAGAACGAGGAACAGAGCCCAAAGCAGCTTCATGTAATACATAATCTACATCTTCCACAGCCTTACGACAATCCTCTATATTACGAATATCACCAACTATTAATTTTAACGTTGCTGGATATTTATCTAACAGAGGAAGAAGATTTTCAATTTTCCCTGTTGCAAAATTATCCAAACAAACTACACGATAATTATGGGCTAACAAATGTTCACACAAGTTCGAACCGATAAATCCGGCTGCACCTGTCACTAATACAGATTGCATCATAAAGTTACTCAATTTTTAGAAAAATAGTTAGTACTCTATTTAAAACATATCTCTATTTTAGGAGACTCTAGCAGTGCACTAGCAGAGATACGTAAAATAATAAATGACTTATTAATACTGAGATAGGATTAATCCTATATTCAAGGACCTAAAAGCACAATAATCCCTACACCCGTTAAATATATTTGTGAAAACTTCCAGCTAGTTTTCAGATATCCCTTTTCGCAAGATTATTGTCTATCTGGTAATTCCCCATCCTTAGTAAAGGCAAACGCTTCTTTCCAAAACTTGTAGAGGTAATTAAGCTCTTTCGTCAGATAAGCGCTTTGTTCTACCGAATTCTTGACCAGTTCTGTTGTGAGATTCACATCCGAACTTAAATTTTTCAGATTTGACGCCTATAAATCCAACTTTTCAAACTCTGAATTCTGACTCTTAAACTCAGGAACAAAGCTTTTCATTTTTCTTACCATGTCTACAATTTCTACATTCAAGGACAGTTTTGACAAAATTTCAATACAACCTTCAACATCTTGATAGTTATATTCTCTAACATCAGCAATTCGAATTTTTTCATGGAGAGTCTCCTTCGTATTTTCCTTATGACTCAAAAGCTCCTCATACAATTTCTCACCTGGACGTAATCCTGTATACTCTATCTCAATATCCTTCCCTACTTTCATGCCTGAAAGTTCTATCATTCGCTGAGCTAAATCAGCAATCTTCACAGGTTGTCCCATATCAAATACAAAGATCTCTCCTCCATTCCCCATCGTACCTGCTTCCAAAACCAATCGACATGCCTCGGGAATAGTCATGAAATAACGAATTATTTCTGGATGGGTTACTGTTACTGGTCCTCCGTTATTAATCTGTTCACGGAAACGAGGTATGACAGAACCATTACTTCCCAAAACATTGCCAAAACGGGTCGTTATAAATTTTGTGCTACCTTGTACTTCACCTTTTATAATAGCCAAACTCAAGCTCTGTACATAAATTTCAGCCAAACGCTTGCTGCACCCCATAATATTAGTTGGATTCACTGCTTTATCCGTACTAATCATTACAAACTTTTCAACACCGTACTTTACGGCTGCGTCTGCAACCAACCGAGTCCCGTAAACATTCACCCGTACAGCTTCACAAGGATTCTCCTCCATCAATGGTACATGCTTATAAGCAGCTGCATGGAATACAATATGAGGATGCCAAGTACGAAAAACATAATCCAACCGGTCTCCATTTCGAACATCTCCTATCACAGGTACAAAATTCAAGTTAGGAAACTTATCTTCCAACTCTAAACGCAAATTATGCATCGGAGTTTCAGCCGAATCAAAACAAATCAACTTACAAATAGGAAAATGTGCTAACTGACGACAAATCTCACTGCCAATACTTCCTGCTGCACCTGTAACCAGTATCACCTTATTTTCAAGTAAGCAAGCGATCTCCTGCATGTTGATCTGAATTTCTTCACGTCCTAACAAGTCTTCAATCTTTATATCACGGATAGATCGTTTTATCGCACCGTTATGGACCTCTTCCATCTCAGGAACCACCAAAGTATGCAAAGAGATCTGTTCACAAAAGCGGATCAACCGATCTTTTTCTTGTTGTATAGTTTTGAGATTGGGAAAAAGTATACCGTCTAAAGAATTTCTGTTTACTAGCCGCAAAAGATCTTCGCGGGAAGCTATCTGATACACTGGCAATTCTGCTATACGGAAATTCCTTTTCTGTTTATTGAAAGTGAGAAAACCGGTAATACTGTAATCTTGCATAAAAATATGCCTTGTTGCTGTAGAAGCAATCATAACACTCTCATCTCCCGTTCCATAAACCAATACTTGTTTCCGCTTTTTCCCAAGCTGCAACAAAGCCATATTATATATGTTTATAATAAAAATACGGAATGTTACCAGCATTAGCATTGTAAGGACACAATCGATAAATAATCCGACCAGATAGACTTTCGGAGTAAACGAGGCTTTCAGAACCAGGAGTAATATACATAAAACCACCGATTTCAATATAGCCACTCCCCAAATTCTCCATAAACCACGTAAAGTAGAATGACGGATCACACCGTGATAGACCTTAAAAGTAAAGAAAGCAATCAAACTTCCGACCAAAGAGGCAAAACCTCCTTTTAAAATATCTTCCTGAGTATAGGAAACCCCTAGAAAGGACAATAGTCCTAATACACCTATTAATGAAACACTTAAAGATATGATCAGGTCAAAGCTGAAAATGATCCATCCATTGATATATCTCATTTTGGTAAAACGAGAGAAAAGGCGCTGTAAGCCCACGTAATGATTATTCATTTCCATTGGAAGAGTATAAATAAAATTAGTTTTGGAATTTTCCGAAAGACATAGGTATAGCTAATAACAGCTTTCGATCAGCCATTACCAGAACCTGCGGATTAACAAGATCAGAGAACAAGGAATAGATCACCAGAAAGGTGATTATCAAAAGATAGGACATTAATACTAGTTTATTTTTTACACAAAAAAGTTCGTCAGTCACATAGCTGCAACGACGACCCTGATAAAAAAATGATCCTTTTTAACCGCCGCAAAAGTATGCATTAATTTTCGAACAAACAAAATACAAAAAAATCATTAACCCTTGCCCAACAAGGTATAATGAAAAACCTAACACTTAAAATTAACAAAAAAAACTACTTTGTAAAGGTGATAAAGAGAATCATTATTAGCTACTTTTTCCAATATTCACACAAAAAGTCCAGAACCCGCATATATCATAGTATACAGACTTACAGAGACATACGGTATATAAATCAAATATTAAATCAGCCCCAATAAAAACATGCCATGTCATAAAACAATTCATTTAACCATTCAAGAAGGCAGACCTGATTAGCTAAAACAAATTATTCTCTATTCATTACTTATTTAATATTTTTTACCAATCGGCTGTTATCTTGCGATTTACAGAAAAACACATTTCGGAGAAGAACTGAAAATTATGGTTACCGGACAGAGTTGGAACGGTTGAAAAATGAGATGACACTGACATTCAATGTCTATAATACATTAGCACAAAAACAGGTACAGGATAAATTACGGGTACAGGAACAAACACCTGTCTATACATTATAGAACCGGCTTCCGTCCCCTTGAAAGCTTCAGCACCTAAAAAAGTACTGATCCTTATCGGTTGTATTTTTCTTGACCTGATAGCAATAAGCGGATATGTACTGATCAGAGACAGGCAAATATTCTGATCAGTACATATTCTTGTAGTCGGAATTACGACCGGCTGATCTGCAACCCCTTATCGGAAAGGCTCATCTCAACGAAACGGGCATTCGGATTATGCGGCGAAGCAGTCAGTTGCCTGCGTATTTGCAAGGCCGCATCCGGATCCTTGGCAACGATATACAGATAACCGCCTCCACCCGCTCCGGGTAATTTATATCCCAAGGCATACTCTTTAATCTGGGTGATAAGTGCCTCTACTGCCGGAGGATTTGTTCCGGAATCGAGAGCTTTCTTTTGTTCCCAGGTCTTTGCGATAAGTTTGCCGTAGGTTTCAAAATTACCGCACTGGATGGCTTCAAACATATCCAGGGCATGTGTTTTCATTTCTGAGAGCAGACGGAGATGAGTAGCACTGTTCAGGAACATCCCCTGCACGATCTCAGCCAGAATATTTTTTGCCGTACGGGTTATACCGGTATAATAAAGTAAATGACAGCCCTGATATTGCGGGTCTGTAAACAAATATTCCGGCAACCAGCGCACGGAAGGATTCTGGTTGAATCCCTCTCCCGTTTGTAAAAGTTTCAGCCCGTGCAATACTCCGCCATACTGATCCTGCCAGCCTCCGCCGGTTGTCAGCAATTGTTCCAGTATCAATGTACGGTACCCAATCTTACTTTTATCCCAGGCCAGACCGCAAAAATCAGAAATTGCACCCAGAACCGTTGCTGCCAGGATAGAACTGGTACCAAGTCCGGAACCGGCAGGAATAGCCGCCAGTAAAGTTACCTCCAACCCGCAACCAAAATTCTTCAACTGATCTTCCAGCGAAGGATAATGCTCTGCTGAAAATTCCGGGACAAAGCCGGCAAGTGCTAACGCTGCTTTCGGTATAGAGAAAGGAGAACCGATCTTTTTATAATCATGCAATTCATCCCAGGTTGAAACAACCTCCATAGCCCCCAGGTCTATGGAACGCAAAATAATTTTATATTCTTTCGATGGCTTGACATATACTTGCAACGGCGGCTGGCCATTCAGCTCGATGGCTACATTAACCACGTTTCCACCGGCATACATACAGTAAGGAGGTGTGTCAGTCCATCCGCCAGCCAGGTCGATACGTACCGGACTACGTCCCCAGACAATCTGATCGCGATAGACATTCAGGAAAGGAGATTGTTTTTCACGGGAAACAGACCCGATCAATCCTTCTCTCAACAATGAAAAAGCATCCTGTTGTTCCTCTTCATAAGGTTTCCCTTCCAGTTGCAATACACGAGCCCGGAACATCCGGTTATGTATTCGTTTCATTAAAGGAGCTTCAGAGGAAAGCACCTCAGGTAAAGCCAGATTTCCACCTGCAAATTCACGTGCAGCATCAGCAAGGTCCAACTGATAGAAGACACTTTTCTCGTGATTGGCAGCCAGCATCGGCCAGTTGGCATAACGGAACTTTTCACGCTGGGCAAACAACCGATCCAGACTCGCATAATCAGATAATTCATTCGCTGACATTTTCCGGGAAGTTTCCCATATCTTACGGCCATTTTCCAGTCCGGGTTCGGAAACCATCCAGCGTATCACCAGTCCTAATTCGTCCACATTTTTACAAACGGGGAACAACGGGGCATTCTGTAAATCATCAAATGGTTCGAATGTTACTCCCCTATCCTTTCCCCATTGAATGACAGAACATCCCATGAAAAGCGTTTTCTCATCGTCAGATGCTCCTTTAAACGGATCATTAAAACCATAAGGACGTGCTGCCCAGTCTTGCTTACCGACCGGAACGACATCGATACAAACACCGGACGGCAAATCCAATTCCCAGTTATTTACCGGGACACCGGTAATTATATGGCGGTTATCCAGTTTCCAATTCTTTCCTATATAACTGTTTTCAATCCATAACTCAGAGTTCTCGGCTGTCAGCGTCAGATCGATAGCTGCATTCTGCACGAACATGGCCGGATGAGGTTTAACCTTCCGGTGCATAATTGCTCGCTGGTCACGTACCAGATTCTGAACGGCAAGCGTAGAAGAGATCAGTTCACGACTCGTGCCATAATGGTAAAACTCTCCTCCTTCCAATGGTAAAATAGCCACACTTAACTGATTCAGTTCAGTATCGGCAATACGGGGATGTTCTCCCAATGCCAGCCCAAATTCAGAATACAGATCATAAGATTTCATAGTCTTCCCGTCGGCTGTATAAGAATGTTTCATCAGCAACTCCATTGCCCGGTCGCTAAGTAACCAAACCCCTATATCCATCAGGAAAAGATGTGTCTGTGCCAACTTCCCCAAATCATCCAAAGAAGGCTTCTGAAGCATAAAGTCCAGTTTATCGGGCGTCTGCCGGTCCGACACAAACACACCATGATTAGTAGCCAGGGCAGGATCGACCCACAATCCGTAACAAACAACATCCACATCCGGAATATCCTGTAACGGCTCACTGTTCCTTATATACACATCACCACTGGCAATCAGGGTATGGAGGGAATCCGGCGCTTTATGCATGATCTCCTCATATAAGGGAAGTTGCAGGGATAGCAGATTCTGTGATAACTTTTGCCCTCTTGCCCATCTGAAAACAGGTATCGGAGTCAAAATCTTTCCCGACGGGGCATATCCGGGTAACCGCCGGCTTTGACCGCCGGCATGCAACAAAATTCTTTTTTCTTTTGCCAGCCATTCCTTTACGGGTATTTGCGGTGCTTCATTTTGCCGGCATGCTTCGATCAACCAGGTTGTACCACCGCCGGAACCAAGCCGTGCCCCTACCGGGTCGGAAGTACAAAACCATTCATCCACATTTACTTTCGCTAGCTTGTGGAAACTATTCACCAAATTGGGCGGTAACGATAATAATTTCTTCATATTTATATATGTATCAGGAAACAATGAAATCATTCCTGCCTAGTTATTCTAATCTTTATCACAAAAGTAGTTTTTCCTTCCATTACGATCACACGTAAGTTAAATTTTAATTTAATTTCACCATTCAATATGCTATTGGTTTAAATTATTATATTCATATTTGTAGTGAAAAGCAACTTACATATCCAGTTGACGATAAAAAACGTTGGTTTTTACTAATCACCCCCTATCATTTAGTTTTCTAACGTATCTTTAGTTATTCATTTAATATTCAATTGTATGATATACGGTTATGTAAGAGTCAGTACTGACAAGCAGAGTACTGAAAATCAGCTATTTGAAATTGAAAAGTTCGCAAAAGCCAAAAGCATGCGTATTGATCGCTGGGTAGAAGAAACAATCAGTGGAACAACAGATGTTGCAGAACGGCAACTAGGTCGGTTAATCAAGCAGATCCGTAAGGGAGACATCTTGGTTACAACCGAGTTATCCCGTTTAGGACGTAACCTGATGCAGGTTATGAGCTTCCTCCATCAATGCATGGAGAGAGACATTTTCGTGATAACGGTAAAAGAACGCTATGAGTTGGGAAACAACATCAACAGCAAAATCCTGGCCTTTGCTTTCAGCCTGAGTGCCGAGATAGAACGTAACCTGATTTCCCAACGTACGAAAGAAGCGTTGGCACGAAAGAAAAAAGAAGGGACAAAACTAGGCCGTCCCAAAGGGGGAAAGTCAGAACAGTACAAACTGTCCGGTAAAGAAAATCAAATCCGCAAACTTCTGGAGGAAAAGAAAACCAGATTGTATATCAGTAAGAAGTTAGGAGTAAACAGACAAACTTTAAGGGATTTCATGAGGATGAACCCCGAATTGGACTGATTATAGAAATATTAAGTTTTTTGTCGCCCGAAGAACATGTATCCAAATTGTTAAACAATGCAATCCAGGTGAATAAAATCTAAGCTAAATTGTTTATTTATAGTTGTTTGTTCTAAATACAGAGGAAAACTTCGTATTGAAGTTCCTACTATTAATACTGTTTGTGTTCTGATGGAATATTTTATCCGCAATTACACACTCATTATTAGACTATTAGACACAATTATCAATCAACAAAAAATTAATTTTTAATGATTCACGTATCAGAAGCAAATAACAGGTCATCTTCGGACAAGACTGATATTTTTTTGAGTATAAAAAAGAGATTGTAAAAATTACACCAAGAGAAAAAATTCAAGGAATAAAATGACATGGATATGAGCATTTAAGTTAAAAGCAAAGGAGTTATTCTATAGCGCAGCAAGGGATAGAAAGAACAAAGACTCCAACATTCTACTTTAGTAAAAAATTATTTGTGTATTGAGAAAACTCCATTTTTTCATTTCACTTTTACACATTATTATACTATAAATTAACTAATAGTGAATAAATATACTATCTTTGGGATAAATTGCGCTAGTAGAAATATTCGTTGAACCTTATAAAAAAGAAAAGAGTATGGAAAGAACACTTGTAATATTAAAACCATGCACCATCCAGCGAGGTCTGATTGGTGAAATAATTGCCCGTTTTGAAAAAAAAGGATTGATACTGGAAGGCATGAAAATGACCTGGTTGACGGATGAAATTTTAAGCGAACATTACGCTCACCTGAAAGAAAGATCTTTTTTTCAAAGGGTTAAAGACGCAATGGCTGTATGCCCTGTGATCGTTTGTTGCTGGAAAGGAGTCGATGCGGTAAATGTAGTGCGTACGCTGGCCGGAGCAACCAATGGAAGAAATGCCGCCCCGGGAACCATCCGCGGAGACTACAGCATGAGTGTACAGGAAAATATCGTACATGCCTCCGATTCACCGGAAACAGCCGCAATCGAATTGAAAAGATTTTTCAATGAGGATGAATTATTTAGTTATGAGACAAAAAACCTGCTCAGTCTTTATGCGAACGATGAATTCTGAGAGATAAAGTAAACAAAAAGCCGGAAAAGAGAAATCATAGACTCTTTTCCGGCTTTTTTATTTCTACTATATCATCCTATCCTCACGAACCGGATGAACAACCTCATTACTAATCTAAAAATCTAATACCATGAAAAACACACTACATTATATAAACAAGCCCATTCTATGAAATGTTCCGAAAAAATAAAGAAATTACTTGCAGTTGTATTATTCCCGAATTGGACCTATATTTGTACTGTATTTTAAACATGAGTACAGATAAAAAATTAAAAGAAAACAATATGCACAGTTGGTTTGAATGTAAAGTCTCCTTTGAAAAAGTACTGGAGAACGGAATGCAAAAGAAAGTAACAGAACCTTATCTGGTCGACGCCCTCTCTTTCACAGAAGCGGAAGCCCGTATCATCGAAGAAATACGCCCGTTCATATCCGGCGAATTTACTGTTACTGACATCAAACGTGCCCGTCTTTCAGAATTGTTCTTCAATGAAAACGGCGACCGTTTCTACAAGATTAAAGTATATTTCATCACACTCGATGAAAAAAGCGGCGCTGAAAAGAAAACGGCTGCACAGATGCTTGCACAGGCTTGCACACTGAAAGAAGCCATCGCCGTACTGGAAGAAGGCATGAAAGGTACCATGGCCGATTACACAATCGCTTCGGTTACAGAAACCATGCTGATGGACGTATTCCCTTTCTCCGTCAATGATGACAAAACGCCCAAATCAGGAGAAGAGCTGATTGCCGAACAAAAAAAACAGGCTGAGGACAAAGCACAGGAAGCATGAGTATCTCCCAGAACATAGTACAGTTAAAGGCATCGCTACCGGCAAACGTCACATTGGTAGCCGTGTCCAAGTTTCATCCGGCAGAAGCATTGATGGAGGCCTACAATGCAGGCCAGCGTGTCTTTGGCGAAAGCAGGGCACAGGAGCTGACGGCTAAACAAAAAGTACTACCGGGTGATATCGAATGGCATTTTATCGGTCCGTTGCAAAGCAATAAAGTAAAAGATATTGCGCCATTTATCCATACAATCCATAGCATCGACTCGCTGAAATTATTACAGGAAGTAAATAAACAAGCCGCAAAAAACAACCGTATAATCCGTGTATTGCTGGAGATACATGTTGCTCAGGAAGAGACCAAACACGGACTAAGTCCTGACGAGTGCCGTGAGCTTCTGCAAAACGAACAACTTGCCGAACTAGGCAATATTCAGATATGCGGATTGATGGGAATGGCGACCTATACCGATGACATTGCGCTCATCGAACAGGAATTTCACATCTTACATGAACTTTTCAGCGAATTAAAAGCTATATATTTCATAGGAAATGATAATTTTGCAGTACTATCTATGGGAATGAGCCACGATTATCCGGTTGCCATTCGCCAGGGTAGCACCATGATACGGGTTGGAACCAGTATTTTCGGCGAACGCGAGTACTAACACATTAAATTGAATCTGACATGATTGACATTAAAACCCAATATGCGGGACTAACACTTCGTAATCCGTTAATTGTAGGAAGTTCAGGTCTGACAAACAACCCTGAGCGAAACAAGGAATTCGAAAAGGCAGGTGCCGGAGCGATTGTTCTCAAATCTCTTTTTGAAGAACAAATTGAAATGCAGAGCGATTCGCTTATGCAGGATTCAGACTATCCGGAAGCTGCCGATTATATCCGCGGTTATGTAAAAGCAAACCAGGTAAACAACTATCTGGAACTGATAAAAAAGACAAAAGAACAGTGTACCATTCCTATCATTGCCAGCATCAACTGTTACAAGTCTGATGTGTGGATTGACTTTGCCCGCCAGATAGAGCTGGCAGGAGCCGACGCACTGGAACTGAATGTCTATTTTCTTGAAACAAGTCTGGAATACAATCCCGACGAGATTCGTGACCTTTACGTCAACATCATCCGAAAAGTAAAGGAAACGGTTTCAATACCCGTTATCATGAAAATCGGGAAGAACGTCGGAAACATTCCGGCACTGGTCAATACACTAAAGGTTAACGGGGCAGATGGCGTAGTGATGTTCAACCGCTTTTACCAGCCGGACATCGACATCAACAATATGCAGATAGTATCGGGCAACGTATTCAGCAACCACTCCGACCTGAGCGACACAATCCGCTGGACGGCAATCATTTCAGGCAAGGTTCCAGGAATAAGCATCGCTTCGTCGACCGGTATCCACGATTGGGAAGACGTTATCAAATGCCTGTTGGCAGGAGCTTCTGCCGTACAGATGTGCAGCGCATTATATACTCATGGCGGTGAAATCATCTCACAGGTGCTTACCTGTATTGAAGAATGGATGCACCAGACACATTATCAGAATCTGGCACAATTCCAGGGTAAACTGAATTATGCCAATATCCCGGATCCGGCCATGTATGAACGTTCACAGTTCATGAAATACTTCTCAAACAGAGACTAAAAAACAAATCTGATAAAACAAAAAAGAGACAGGGTTCCGGCCTTGTCTCTTTTTTGTTTATTCCTTAATCATTGTCAGAAGCATTTTAAACCGTTGCACCGCTGTTAAAGCATGCGGTACATTGACAGGAAGCACCAATGACTCCCCTGCTTTCATCCGGGAATGATTTCCATCGACAACGATTTCCATTTCACCTTCCAGTATTTGTACCAAAGCATCAAAAGGTGCGGTATGTTCACTCAGTCCTTCCCCCTTATCAAAAGAAAACAGGGTAATGTTACCAGCTGCACTTTTCACGATTTGTTTGCTGACAACCCCACCCGCTGAATAATCAACCAAACTGCTTAAATCGACTACAACTCCTTTTTGAAATAATTTTTCCATATCTTTTCTATTTACTGGTTTATAATAATCCATTCTGTTTTTCTTAAAACAACGGATGAAAAACATTTGTTCTTAATTTTCCTTCAACAAGCCGGATAAAATATTTTCCACTAAACAATATCAATATTAAAAATATTATCTATCTTTGTTGCATCAATAAAGAATACGACATGGAAGCAATCTGCGTAATCAAAGACATATACAAAACATTATATCAGTTTGAAAAGGCTTTTTCAGACGTTCACGAAATTACAATCAACGAAGCAATGCTGCTTTGCTGCCTGAAAGACAACCAGCCCAAATCAGCAGGCACCATCTGTGAATATATCGGATTATCGAACTCACGTGTATCCAAAGTAATCACTTCCGTTGAGAACAAAGGCTTTATCGACCGTACGATGAGTAAGGAAGATAAACGGCAGATGTTTTTTTCTCTTACCCCGAAAGGAAAAGAAAAAGTACAGAAAATGATGAATGCCGAATTACGTTTCGACGGCCTGTTCGGAAAACTGCAACAATGCATGGAAAAGGGATAATCCCTTTTTTTGCCTATTTATTTTCCATTAGAAAATATGTATAATAACAATAATAAAAAAGTAAGATGAAATATTTAGTAATCGGAGGAGTAGCCGGTGGAGCAACAGCCGCCGCACGTCTGAGAAGAATGGACGAAAATGCAGACATTATCCTGTTTGAACGGGGCAAATATGTATCATACGCCAATTGCGGACTACCTTATTATATCGGTGGCGTCATTGCAGAGCGTGATAAACTGTTCGTACAAACTGCCGAAGGTTTTACCGCCCGTTTCAATATTGATATACGAACCGAGCAGGAAGTAACCGTTATCCATCCCAAAGAAAAAAACGTTGAAGTGAAGAATCTCCGCACCGGACAGTCTTATACCGAAAGCTATGACAAACTGGTACTCTCTCCGGGAGCCGAACCTTTGCGTCCCGGCATCGAAGGTATCGACAGCAAAAAGATATTCACCCTACGCAACGTACCCGATACCGATACGATCAAAAAGTATATAGACCGGGAGCATCCCCGCCATGCAGTAGTTGTAGGCGGCGGATTCATCGGACTCGAAATGGCCGAAAACCTGCACGACCAGGGTCTTGATATCGCCGTTGTCGAGATGGCTAACCAGGTAATGGCTCCGCTCGATTATTCAATGGCCGCTATCGTACATCAGCAACTGATTGAAAAAAAGGTAGACCTGCGTCTGGAAGACGGCGTATTACGTTTTGAAGAGACAGACGGAGGTATCATCGTCCACCTGAAGAGCGGCAAACAGATTCCGACAGACCTGGTTATCCTCAGTATTGGTGTACGCCCTGAAACAAAGCTGGCCAAAGAAGCCGGACTGGCCATCGGAACCCTGGGAGGAATTGCCGTAAACGATTATATGCAGACCTCCGACCCGGACATTTATGCCCTGGGAGATGCTGTCGAAGTGCTCAATCCGGTAACAGGCAAACCGGCTTTAATCCCGCTAGCTGGTCCGGCGAACAAACAGGGACGTATCGTAGCCGATAATATCGTATTCGGCAATCGCGAAACTTATAAAGGTACGATAGGCACTTCTATTGCCAAAGTGTTTGATATTACGGTCGCTGCCGCCGGTGCCAATGCCAAGTTACTGAAACGGGAAGGCATCCCCTATCAGTCATCATACACCCACTCGGCTTCTCATGCCGGTTATTATCCGGGAGCCGTTCCGATGTCTATAAAAATAGTATTCTCACCGGACAACGGACAGTTATACGGTGCCCAGATTGTCGGATTCGACGGAGTAGACAAACGAATCGAAATGCTTGCCCAGGTAATACAACGCAAAGGAACAGTCTACGACCTGACCGAACTGGAACAGGCCTACGCACCTCCTTATTCGTCAGCCAAAGACCCCGTCAACATGGCTGGTTATGTTGCAGAGAATATCCTTACCAAAAAGGTCGAAACCATTAACTGGCGCGACATAGCACAGTTGGGTAGCAATACCCTGTTGGTCGATGTACGCACTGCCGACGAATATAACCTGGGTTCCATACCGGGAGCTATCAATATCCCGGTCGACGAACTGCGTAGCCGCCTGCCGGAACTGCCAACCGACAGACCAATCGTAGTGACTTGTGCCATCGGATTGCGCGGATATCTGGCTTACCGCATTTTGGTTCAGCATGGTTATAAAAATGTAAAGAACCTGTCGGGAGGATTCAAAACATGGAGTGTAGCAACAGCTGGAATAGCTTCCAAACAAACAGAAGGTAATTCCCAAACAGCGAAGACACCAAAAGCGTCTACTGCCGCCGCGTCTTCTTCTCCCTCACAACAGACCATCCGGATTGATGCCTGCGGTCTTCAATGCCCCGGTCCTGTCATGCAGCTGAAAAAACATTATGCTAAAATAAATACAGGCGACCGTCTTCTGATAACCGCCACCGACCAGGGATTCGGGAAAGATGTAGCCGCCTGGTGCAATATGACCGGAGCGCAGCTGGTCGGAGTTGAGAATAAATCAGGAGTCATCCATGCCACAATCGAAAAAGGCGAACCTAAAAGTTCCTGTAAAATGGTGAACGGTGCGGACAACAAGACGTTGATTGTATTCAGTGACGACCTGGATAAGGCCCTTGCCTCCTTCGTTATTGCCAACGGAGCCGCCTCGACCGGCAAGAAAGTAACCATGTTCTTCACTTTCTGGGGACTGAATGTCATCAAGAAACGGCAGAAACCGTCTGTTTCAAAAGATATATTCGGCAAAATGTTCGGCTGGATGCTTCCCGCCCACAGCGGTAAACTGAAACTGTCGAAAATGAATATGGGTGGTGCCGGAAGCTGGATGATGCGCCTCATTATGAAGAAAAAGCATATCGACAGCCTGGAAAGCCTCATCGCACAAGCCGCAGAGAACGGTGTCGAAATGATAGCCTGCACCATGAGTATGGATGTGATGGGTGTCAAAAAAGAGGAACTGATGGACAATGTCACGCTTGGCGGAGTAGCCACTTATCTTGAACGGGCGGAAGATGCAAACGTAAACCTGTTCATCTAAACATTCCGGTTCTTTCCCAAAGGATATATCCCCCATAAAAAAAGCATATATGTTTTGCGTTTAAAACATATATGCTTTGCTTACAAAAGTCCCTTATTTTGATTTCAAAGGTCCTATGCTTTTTTTCTTGACAAATAAGCCTCTATTTCAGGGGTAATGTCGTTACGTCAACATCCGGAGCAGTTCCGTTCGGCTGACGTGTAAAAACAGATTTGAACTCTGTATTATCATTGAAGAAACCGCCGTTACGGAGGAAGAACATATTATCTTCCACCCCACCGGCATAATCCTGGCGGACACCGGCACGAGCAGTGGCATCATAAGTGAACATGCCTTCGATAAGCTCTTTCCACTCTCCTTTAGCCGTACGGGCCCATTGGTTTCCAAAATGCACGCTGCGTTCCAGATAACCTTGGCCGGGCATAAAGTTTTCAAGGAAAGAATGTGCTCCGGTGTACCATACGTTTGTCTGCGGCCGCAAAAAACCAGCTATCAACCGCCACTCGCCCTCTTCAGGAGCAAAGAACCAGGCATAATAGGCCGTATTCCCTTTACCGTCCGGATGAACACGGGTAATGACACGATAAGTTTGTCCGGCTTTCCAGGGGTATTTCAGATAACTCTGTCCCCCCGATCCTTCGTTACCGAACTCTCCGATATGTACATCTTTTCCCTGCGCCAGCAGCTTGATGCGGTGGTCTTCCGGTATCGCTTTCGGGTCGTCCGTTTCAAATGGGCTCCATACGGAAAACAAGACACGGCGTTCCGTATCGCTATTCGCCTGGATACCGCAATAACCTTCACCGAAACCATTCGTCATAAAGTAACTGCCAATCTTATCTTCTCCCTCCGGAACCGTTATTTCATTGTAGAAATATTCGACCGATTCTTCCGGCAATGTATATTTCATATGTACGGAAGGTCCGCGCATTCCCCAGTAAGGTTCAAAGTTACGCACAAAATAAAGAGGTTCCTGCGCAGCCGGCCCGTCTATCAGCAGTTCGGAGATATTGGCAAACTGAGCGCCTTCTTTCTTTTCTCCCTGCAAATCCACACGGATATACCCCGGTTCCGTAACGGATACCTTCCCTACCGGAATAACCGTTTCCTCTGCTTCAGTCACTTTTACAGTAAAGCTTTTTCCTCCGAAAGTAACCTTTACAGTCGACGGTCCGTCTGCCGCTTTCCCTTTCAGGAAAAGATTCAAATCACCGGGCTGGCTGGTTTTAAACCACGCCGACAGGACGGCATCCGTCCCCGTCCACGATTTAATACCATCGGTCGAAACCTTCGCACTCTCTTTTCCGGCAGTCACATAAGTGTTTCCGCCTAACGGAACCGATACCGCCTCAGCCGACAGTTCCATCGGTTTACTCTGGCAGCTGCACATCAGGACAGCTATGCCGAACAGGATAATTTGTTTAATCTTATTCATTCTTATTTTAGATTTAAAGCAAAAACGGGACAGAAGTAAACCTCGCTACTTTCTGTCCCGTTTTTCTATTTATTGTCCGTAGATAAACTAAGATAATTATTTAATCATATCGAAACCTGTATAAGGAATCAACGCTTTCGGAATGCGGATACCTTCAGGTGTCTGATTGTTTTCAAGCAATGCAGCAACGATACGCGGCAAAGCCAAAGCACTGCCGTTCAGCGTATGGCACAGTTGTGTCTTTTTGTTCTCATCACGATAACGGCATTTCAGACGGTTAGCCTGATAATTATCGAAATTGGAAACAGAACTTACTTCCAACCAACGTTTCTGAGCTTCCGAATATACTTCGAAGTCGAAGCAAAGAGCGGCAGTGAAACTCATGTCGCCACCACACAGACGCAGGATACGGTACGGAAGTTCCAGCTTCTGGAGCAGACCTTCCACGTGGTCCAGCATTTCCTGATGAGACTGCTTAGAATGTTCCGGTTTGTCGATACGAACCAGTTCCACTTTAGAGAACTCATGCAGACGGTTCAAACCACGTACATCTTTACCATAAGAACCGGCTTCGCGACGGAAACATTGTGTATAGGCACAGTTCTTGATAGGCAACTGTTTCTCATCGATAATCACATCACGGTAGATATTGGTTACCGGCACTTCGGCAGTCGGTATCAGATAAAGGTCGTCCACTTCGCAATGGTACATCTGTCCTTCCTTATCCGGAAGCTGACCGGTACCGAAGCCGGAAGCGGCATTTACCACGGTCGGCGGCATGATTTCCATATAACCGGATTTGCGTGCCTCATCCAGGAAGAAGTTTATCAAAGCACGCTGCAACTGAGCGCCCTGTCCTTTATAAACCGGAAAACCGGCACCTGTAATCTTCACACCCAGGTCAAAGTCAATCAAATCATATTTTTTAGCCAATTCCCAATGAGGCAGTGCATCCTTCGGCAGTTCTGTTTCCATACCGCCCATTTTTTCTACCACATTATCTTCAGCAGCAACGCCTTCGGGCACTTCATCGTAAGGCACATTCGGAATTGTATAAAGCAGGTTCTGCATCTCTTCCGCAGCCTGATCCATTTCAGCCTGAATACCCTTGCTCAGTTCCTTGATTTCGGCAACACGCTTTTTAGCAGCTTCGGCTTCTTCTTTTTTGCCTTCTTTCATCAGGCCACCGATTGCTTTCGACAGCGAGTTAACCTCTGCCAGGTTTGTATCTAATTGATTCTGTGTACTACGTCTTTTATCGTTCAGTTCAATCACCTTAGCGATGCTTTCTTTTGCACCCTTAAAGTGTTTCTTCTCCAAACCACGAATCACGCGGTCTGTTTCTTCCGTAATCATTTTAAGCGTCAACATACTTGCTCTATGTTTATTTATTTTGAAATGCAAAGATACATAAAAAAGCAACTTCCGCTCAGATGTTTACAAAAATATCTCACTTCACCCGTCCTCCCGTTATCCAGCTCCGGGTATAATAAGGTTCGCTCAAGCTGCTGACCATTACTCCCCTGGAAGTACTGGTGTGGATAAACTTCCCGTTCTTCAGATAAATTCCTACATGGTTAGGCGTCTTTTTCTTGCCTCCTCCTGTCTTAAAAAACACCAAATCGCCTTCCTGCAATTTGCCACGGCTGACTTTCTTACAATTATATTTCAGCATATCTGCCGACGAACGTGCCAACTGTTTTCCATAAACCTCGCGAAACACAATCGCCACAAACCCGGAACAATCCACGCCCCGCTTGGTACTTCCTCCCATTCGGTGAGGTGTCCCCAGCCATTTCGCCCCTTCATTATAAAGAAAGATATTATCATCCGGCGTAATACGCACACCATATAAACGTGACAATTCTTTCGGCCCTTTAAAATCAGCCGGAAGCGCCACACGTTTCTTACTGCCGCAGGATGTCAGGACCAGTACAAACAGATACAGCCAAAGATATGATATAATGAAATTCTTGCGCGTCATAGATTATGCATTAAAAATGTATATTAAAGTTTTTCACTCAACAGGAAGTCAGCTATATAACAATGTTTCACCCCCTCTATATTTTCCCGGAAAAAGTCATCCATACTTACCACATATTTGGGATAATGGTCACTGATAGACAGTAACGGAGCAAACTCCCGTTCAATGGTAGTAGAAGATGATAGCTGATAAGTAACCTGTACATATATTTTCTCATCACGAAGAATGGCCACAAAATCAACTTCTTTATCATCTTGCTTACCCACATAAACATCGTATCCCCTACGCCTTAATTCCAGATAAACCAGATTTTCCAACAGACCAGCAATCATCCGGTCTTTATATCCCATCACTGCATAAATCAACGACAAATCACTGACAAAATATTTTTCATTCGTTTGTAAAACATCTTTCCCTTTTACATCATAACGAGGTACACGCTGAATAATAAATGCACTTTCCAATGCATTCAAATAATTATAGACCGTATTTAAATCCACCTTACGATGCTGACTTTTGAAATAATCTGCTATATTCTTCGCATTCAGTTTATTACCAATATTATCAAATGCAAATTTCACAATGCGTTCCAGCAGCTCAATATTTCGGATATTATTCCTTTGAACTGTATCACGCAGAATCACAGAAGAATAGATATCGTATACTATTCTATAAATAGCGTCATATGTATAATCAGCCGTATGAATAGCCGGAAAACCACCGGAACGAAGATATTTAATAAATTCCTCTTTCATATTCACATCATGCCCTCCTAAAACAATATCATGAAAACGAAGATATTCTTTAAAAGAGAGTGTCATGATATGAAAACTCACATAACGGCCGGTAAGATAAGTTGCAAGCTCCGAAGACAACATATTTGAATTGGAACCCGTAACATAGACATCAGAGTTAAAATCAACCAAAAAGGAATTAACGGCTTTCTCCCACTCCGCAACAACCTGTATCTCATCCAATAAGATATAATAGGTATCCTTATCCTCAATACGGGAACGGATATAACTATACAATATCTTTGAATCTTGTATATCTATCCATTCAAAACTTTCAAAATTCATATAAATAATATGGTCTTCAAGTACTCCGCGTCGCAGCAGTTCATCCTTCAACAAACGCAGAATAACAGATTTGCCGCTTCGCCGGATACCGGTCATAACCTTAACAAAAGGTTTATTTATGAATGGCTCTATTTGTTCTCTATATGAATCTCTACTTATCATGTGAATAGTTTTTAGGGATATAACCACAAAGATAATAGATTTTCCAAAAGTTTTTAGGGTTATAACCCTAAAAACTATACAATACTACAACTTTATTAAGGGTATAACCACAAACACCATCACATTCCAACGATCGATTCAAAGTAAGGATTCTGTTTGTGTCGGTTATAATTAGCTTCCGCTATCATTTTTGAAGAGTTTGCATAACAATACTCACATTTATGCGGACAGGTATTGTAGATGCCAATATCTTTACTGGCTATGCATCCGCAAAACAATCTTTGTCCCTTATCCTTGTTCGAAGGATTACTCTTTCCTCCAAAAAGTTCCAATTGAACATTCTCGGGATGATAGCCGATAAAATACAATTGTTTTTAGTTACAAATACAACTGTTTTTGTTTCTAAATACAATTGTATTTGTATTCAAATACTTAAGTTTTATGATAATAGCAACCTATTTACTATTCTTATAGAGCAAGAACGAACATGCGGATGCCGTAAATACACTATAATCCAATGGTGCTTTCAAACTCGAGAAGAACATCATTGAAAACGCAAACGTCAATAATAGAAAACCACTGAGAAGAGCTACTATACGTTTCTGGTAACCGATAATCAGCAACACTCCGAAAACAACTTCTGCAATAGTGACCAACCAAGCCAATACCGGTAAAACTTGTTTCGATGCCCACGGAACTAAAACTCCGGTATACGCAATAAAGTTACCCATATTACCCCAAACTATATTTTCACTTCCCAATACAGGAGTCCACCATCCGAAACGATCAGCCACCGCAGACAAAAAACTCATAGCAATAGCTATGCGTGCAAACAAAGCAAAATAATCTGTTTTTATATTCATACCGATTATGCATTAGTTCTGTAAAATGAAAGATAGTTTGTTTAATAATTTAACCAAACAGATATATAAAATGTTTCGAATATTTGCTTTCTGTAGTTGAAAGATTATTTCAACTACTGACCACCACTATTTATTGATTATCAGCTATAAGCATAATTTTTAAATGTAAAAACATAGGCAAATAAACAATAGAGACTATATCCAAAGTCTGTACTTACTTTCTCTTGGATACAAATTACTCCGTCTTTATAGACTTCACCGGATTGTTGAGAGCCGCTCTTAACGATTGGAAACTAACCGTCAGCAAAGCAATCAGGGTTATCAGCAAGGCCACTCCTGCAAAAATATCCCAACCGAGTGTAATCCGGTAGGCATAATCCTTCAGGTAGTGGTTAGCGGCATATAAAGATACAGGAATACCTATTACAAAAGAAATAAGTAAAAGTACCATATACGCTTTTCCCAACAAAAATAGTATATCTATTATTTTAGCCCCCAATACTTTGCGGACACCGATTTCCTTTGTTCGCTGTTCGGCAGAAAAGGCACTTAATCCCAGTAACCCCAAACAGGAGATAAAAATTGCCAGCATGGCAAATAAGGCAGACAACTTTTCTACCAGATGTTCATCCTCAAACATATCATCGAAACGGTCGGTCATAAAGGTCGGCTCAAACGCATGATATGGTGTAAAAGAACGCAATACCGTCTGTACCCGCCCTATCGCTTCATACGTATCGATATCCGGTTTCAGACGAACAAACAATATATACGTTCTTTGAGGATCATAGAAAAACAAAGCAGACGCCGGCTCTAGTGTATAAAAATCATCGAACACGAAATCTTTCATAATACCAACTATCTCCCATTTGTGATCAGGCGACTGGCCGATTTGTCCTCCTACACGGCCTTCCCTTCCCATTCTTTTTGCCAGAGTCTCATTGATAAGGATTCCTGCCCCTCCCTTATTATTTTTCTTAGCCGGATCGATATCCGTTCCGTCAAGCAGTTTTATCCCGGCAGCATCTATCAAACCTTCCGACACAAAATTAAAAGAAATATAGGCATCATCTTCCGGATCTTTTCCATTCCAATACCAGGGATTAGTACGCATACTCGATTTCAGAATCGGACTGGCTGAAAACCCGCAATTTTCTACTACACCGGTATTGATCAGTTCATTCCGCACAGCCGAAGACGCATTGCACAATTCTTCGGTGGCCGGAAAACTTACCAGATTTTCTTTTTTTATACCGATATCCCGTTTTTGTACCAGCTGTATCTGAAGATAAATAACGAAAGTACTACAAATCAGGATAAATGCCATCGTAAATTGAAAGATAACCAACCCCTGACGTATCCATGCGGCACTTCCCCCTTTACTCACTTTCTGCATTTTCAACGTAGTCAACGGATTGAAAGAGGACAGATACAACGCTGGATAGCTACCGGCCAGAAAAGTACAAAACAATCCGATCGCCACCAGTCCGGTCACAATCGTCGGATCGAGCAGACTAAAGGATAATTGAACGCCTATAAATTCATTAAACCAGGGAAGACTCAGCCAGATCAATCCGACCGACAGTAAAAGAGCTATCGATGTTATCAACCCCGATTCTACCAGAAATTGCCGGATCAGGTGTTTTCGTTTGGTTCCGAAGGTTTTCCGTACTCCGACTTCCAACGCCCGTTTTTGGGAACGTGCAGTCGATAGATTCATAAAATTGATACAAGCAATCAAGAGTATCAACACTCCGATCAGAAAGAAAAGGGAGACAGTCTTTATGTAGCCGCCACCAGTTTCCACCCCATCTTTAAACTGACCGTATAAAAGCATTTTATTAAGAGGATAAAGGAATATCTGAATACTCTCACAAGCCGGCCCGGCTTTACGAAAAGCGAGTCCTTTCAGTTTATCATTCAACTGCCCCAGATCCACTCCCGGTTCCAACTCGACATAAGTTTGCAGCCAGGAAGCTCCCCATTCGTTTACATCAAAAACGTTTTTCATTTCCTCTACGAAGACACGAAAAGGTATCAGCCATTCAAATTGGAACGAAGTATTACCGGGCATATCCTCAAATACTCCCGTTACTTGATATATAACTCCTTCATGAATCAGTCCCTTTCCTATCGGATCTTCTTCGTTATATATCTTTCGAGCCATCGACCGGCTGAGGACAATGGAATATTGCGGTTCGAAAGCGGAAGAGACATCACCACTTATGAACTTCATTCCGATCAGATTAAAGAGAGTGGAATCGGCATAAGCTCCCTTTTCTTCAAAAGAGTCTGTTGTATTTTCAGGGACAAAAACGACTGTCTGAGCATTATATCTGCTACAACTCTTCACTTCCGGAAATTCATCCTCCAAAACTTTTGACAGCATAGAATTTGATTCGAAGCTTGTTATACATTCATTCGAGACAGGAAAATAATGAGATGCACTGACATATATATTTCGGGAGTTAGGGATTGCTTTGTTGAAATTCACTTTACTTTCCACCCAGAGAAAGATAAGTGCAGCCGAAGTAATTCCGATTGCCAGTCCCAGGATATTCAAGAAACTATATATTTTGTTCCGGAAAATAATCCGGAGAGATCTTCTTATATTCATTGTGTAAGTTTTTTAGTTTGCGGTATAAGCTAATTCTTTCAGGAAATTTTCCGAAACAGGTTTCCCATCCAGCATATGAATAATCCGGTGGCTGTAACGGGCATCGTGTTCACTGTGTGTTACCATAACGATTGTGGTTCCGGCATCATTGAGCATAGTCAGCAGATCCATTATTTCCAGTCCGTTACGACTATCCAGATTTCCGGTTGGTTCATCTGCAAGGATCAGTTTCGGATCATTGACAACCGCCCGGGCAATCGCCACACGCTGCTGTTGTCCGCCCGAAAGCTGCGACGGGAAATAGTTACGGCGGTGATTGAGAAGGACGCTTTTCAAGGCTTTCTCTACTTTCATTTTGCGAAGGGAGGCTTTCATTCCGCAATTTTCCAACGGCAATTCGATATTCTCAAATACAGTTAACTCTTCTATCAGATTGAAATTCTGGAAAACAAAACCGATATTCTCCCTTCGCAAATCGCAACGTTTGTCTTCATTTAATCCAATAATCTCAACCCCATTAAAAAGATAGGAACCCGAATCAGGATCATCAAGCAATCCCAGTATATTCAGTAAAGTAGACTTTCCACATCCCGACGGCCCCATAATGGCAACAAACTCATGTTCCTTTACATGAAGCGACATATTATCCAAAGCAATTGTCCCCACCTCTTCCGTCCTGTAGACTTTCCTCAAATCATTTATTCTAATCATAGTCTTATGAATAATTTAGCATGTTACATATAAATCCGGAACAATTGATATGCCAAAACAGCAATCCCCAATATATTAACCCATTAACAAAACGACCGCCTTTGAATAGTGTCCATAAACGGACACCTTATGTATGCCAATGGACAAAAAACAGGAACGACTTGGGCATTCACTTCATTCTTGATATATTTGCAACCTACTAAAAAGAGTAATTATGAACTTACACCAGGCAAATATACTGATTGTTGATGATGATAAAGACGTTCTAACCTCCGTACGTTTTTTGCTGAAGATGGAAGTGAAAACAATACTGACAGAAACGAACCCGGACAACATTCATAAGCTGGTCACAGAGAATGACATAGACATTATTTTGTTGGATATGAACTTCAGAAGCTCCATCAACACCGGCAACGAAGGTCTGTTCTGGCTGAAGGAAATAAAAAAACGGAAACCTTCCCTGTCAGTCATTATGATTACAGCCTATGCAGATATAGACCTGGCCATCAAAAGCCTGAAAGAAGGGGCCGCCGACTTTATCGTCAAACCCTGGCATAACGAGCATCTGCTGAATATCCTGTCGGAGACACTTCGGAAACAGGCAACTCCGGACAGTAATGAGAAAACAAATAAAAGAAATACTGATATAGAGATTATCGGAGACTCGGAAAGCATGCAGCTTTTGTTCCATAAATTACAAAAGATAGCACCTACCGATGCTAACATATTGATCCTGGGAGAAAACGGAACAGGAAAGGATCTCGTTGCCCGCTACATCTATCAGTCATCCCTTCGCCGGAATCAGCCATTTGTAAAAGTAGACGTAGGTTCCCTGACGGAAACCCTTTTCGAGAGCGAACTTTTCGGACATAAAAAGGGAGCATTTACAGATGCACGTGAAGATCGTACCGGTCTAATCGAGGCGGCAGACAAAGGAACACTTTTTCTGGATGAAATTGGAAATATAACTTTGCAACAGCAGGCCAAACTGCTAACCGTGCTGCAAAACCGTGAAGTAACCCGCCTCGGTGCCAACACCCCAATGCCGGTGGATATCCGTCTGCTGTCAGCAACCAACCTGCCATTACGGGAATTAGCCAACGAAGCAAAGTTTCGTAAAGACTTGATTTACCGAATCAATACAGTAGAGATAACCGTACCGCCTTTACGTGAACGGGGCGAAGATATTATCCTGCTGGCAGAACATTTCCTGAAAATGTATGAGAAAAAGTATTTCAAACAAAAGTTCCGTTTAGCCGACTCAGCCAAAAAGAAACTGATGCTGTATCATTACCCCGGCAACGTACGCGAACTGCAATACACCATAGAAAGAGGCGTTATCATGGCCGACAGCGATGTGCTGAAAGCGGAAGACATCACCTTCTCTCCCTTAGAGCAACAGGAAGAAAATGCCCAACCGATACCAACACATAATCTGGATGATCTGGAAAAGACAGCCATCGAAAGGTCATTCAAAAACATAACGGAAACATATCGCAAGCGGCAAAAGAACTGGGATTAACCCGGGGAGCTTTATACCGCCGGCTAGAAAAACACGGACTATGACGATCGCCCTATCCATCCTAATCGTTATACTTCTGCTATATATAATATATGTACGCAGGAAAACAAAACAGGATATCGACGAATTTGCCGAGTCCATCATTAACAGAGATTTTTCAAGGAAATCCTCCCGGTTCCAGTCTATCGCGGATGCCTTTCTGAATCTGGCGGCCGAGAAAGAAGCGCAACAGCATTACCTGAAAGAGATGCTGGAACTGGTCGATACAGGTATCCTCGCCTATGATGTGGAAACCCATGAATCACTATGGATGAATGACTCTTTTACTACCCTGCTCAACATTCCCCATATCAAGAACATCAACTGGCTGAAAAAGCAAAACGAAAACCTTTTCAATGAACTGCTCGATATCCCGGTAAACAAAAGTACCCTGATAACGATCCATGCCCGGAAGCAAACCATCAAAACAATGACAAACGCTTCCGTCTTTCAAACCGGAGGAAAAACCTACAAACTGATTGCATTCCATAATGTAAGTGCAACGATGGAAGAAGTCGAATCGGGTGCCTGGAAAGGATTACTCAATGTAATGACCCATGAGATAATGAATTCTATCGTTCCCGTCTCATCCCTCTCAGATACGCTCAGAAGAAAAATACATACATTGAAAGAAAATGTATCCGAACCGTCTACTACGGATCTGGAAGATATGGAACTGGCGATGGATACAATTCACCGGAGAAGTGAAGGCCTACTGCGCTTTGCCGAAACCTATCGTAATCTAAGCCAAAAGATAGTACCTGATATGAAATCATATAATCTCTATGATTTGCTGAGTTCTGTTCATTCCCTGATGAATCCTTCCCTTCAACAAAAAGGGATCGCTTTCACGCTAAAGACAAACGCTCCTGAAGTCACCGCCTTTATGGACAGGGATTTGATAGAACAGGTTATCATCAATTTTATAACCAATGCCACCTATGCCACAAGTGAAAAAGAGAATCCGCAAATACATCTTTTCTCAGGGTTTGACTCAGAAGGACATCCTTACATCACCGTTGCCGATAATGGCAGGGGCATCCCCGACTCAATCCGCGACAAGATTTTCATTCCATTTTTCAGTACCAAGAAAAACGGCAACGGTATCGGTCTGAGCATTTCCCGGGAAATCGTCAAACTGCATAACGGAAAGCTGCACGTGCAAAGCCAAGAAAAAGAAGGAAGTGCCTTCACCATCCTATTCAGTAAGAAGGATGAGTAAAAATCATTTTACTTCTCAAAGCCAATCCGCCACCTACACAAACGCCCCCGCCCACAAGCAGAATACTCCACAGCCATTTCTCACAAACCGGAAACCGGACCTCCCGGGGCCGTTCCGGATGATAAAGGATCCGGATTTCATCTCCCTTCCCCCACAAAGGAAGAATAGGTTCTTTCAAAACACTCAACTCACCATACCGATGAGTATCATATCTCAACAATATCTCACATTTGGTCAGCACTTTCCGGTGCCTGTGCACCCTTTTATAATCCACACGCTTAACAATACCGACCGTCGATTCATACTCCTTTTCAGCCTGCCGGATAGAGTATAGTCCGTATCCTCCTCCCAACAGTAATGCCATACCTATCAACAAAATAGCCATTACTAAATATTTGATTTCCTTTCCCATCTCACTACTGTATTCAAAACAAAATCTCCAAAATACAAAAAGCGGAACATCTTTTCAGACATTCCGCTTTCCCTATTCTTTATTGAACAAAAACGATTATGCTTCTGCTACAATCTCTTTAATAGAAACGAAAGAACGGTTTTCTTTACCTCTACGGAAAGTAACAACACCATCTTTCAAAGCGTACAACGTATGATCTTTACCGATACCAACGTTTTCACCCGGATGATGAACTGTACCTCTCTGGCGAACCAAAATGTTACCAGCTTTAGCAACTTCACCACCAAAAAGCTTAACACCTAATCTTTTACTTTGTGATTCACGGCCGTTCTTAGAACTACCCACACCTTTCTTATGTGCCATTTCTTCTTTTCTCCTTTAAACGTTAAGCAACAATTTCTTTAATACTCACTTCAGTGAACTGCTGACGGTGACCGTTCAGTTTACGATAACCTTTTCTTCTCTTCTTGTGGAAGATCAGCACTTTATCACCTTTTACCAGCGGAGACAGTACTTCACATACTACCTTTGCGCCTTCTACTGTAGGAACACCTACTTTTACATCACCATTGTTGTCAACCAACAATACTTTGTCAAACTCAACAACAGCACCGCTTTCTGCGTTCTGAATGTGATGAACGAACAATTTCTTACCTTCTTCAGCTTTGAACTGTTGTCCGTTAATTTCTACGATTACGTACATCTGTCTTTTTATATTTAAACAGGTTATGTCCCGGGGGTGGATACATATTCCATACCACTTGTTTACCCTCTGCGGAATTTCAGACTGCAAAAGTACTGTTTCCGAATATATTATGCAAGAATTGTCGTAAATTTTTTATTTAAAACTTTTTCAATTCCTGATACAGCCGTTGCACCGGCAACCCCATTACATTATAGAATGAGCCGTTGATAGCTTCTACCCCGACATAACCGATCCATTCCTGTATCCCGTAACTGCCGGCTTTATCGTAAGGACGGTATTTATCTACATAATATATAATGTCATCCTTTTCCAATTTGGAAAAGGCGACTGCCGAAGAAACAGAAAAAGAAACCGTTTTCTGTTTTGTTGTCAGGCAAACGCCGGTGATGACTTCATGTACATGGTCCGACAGGTGGCAAAGCATCTCGATTGCTTCCTCACGGTCGGCCGGTTTGCCCAGGATACGATCCGGTTGCCCATAAGTGACGACGATTGTGTCAGCCGTAATGAGCAATTCGTTATCCGTCATTTTTTCCAGATACGCTTCTGCCTTTTTACGGGCGATATAAGCAGGTATCTCGTCTGCCATCAAGTCATCAGGATATGATTCGTCGATGCCGGGAATTACTTCAACCTCGAATTCGAGGTCAAGTCCGGCCAATAATTCTTTTCGCCGGGGTGAGTTAGATCCCAGCACGATTCGGTAATGTTGTAGGTTAGCTAGCATAATTCTTCATTGTTTATTACCATCCGAACGCTTCTGCGCTCATCCAATGGCCTTGTGCTTTCATTGTTTGTTCTATCACATCACGGGCAACACCCTCGCCCCCTTTGCATAAGGATATATATTTCGCTATTTGCTTGATTTCCGGGGCTGCATCCGCCGGAGCAACCGGCAAGCCTACCCGCTTCATCACATCATAGTCGGGGATATCGTCTCCGGCATACATGACTTCTTCAGGTGTCAATCCCGTCTTTTGCAGGAAATCATTGAAATCGTGTATCTTTACGGCACTCCGCATATATATATGTTCGATACCCAAGCGGGAAAAACGGATTTGCACAGCCTCCGTATAGCCACCGGTAATAATCCCGACCTGGTAACCTTTCTTTACAGCCAGTTGCAGGGCATAACCGTCTTTGATGTTGACTGTACGCATCGGATCGCCGTTGGGATGAAGTGATACCACATCACACGACAGCACGCCGTCTACGTCAAACACAAATGCTTTTATCTTTGTCAGGTCATAATTGATACTACTCATTTTGGGCCTCTTTATGTATACTTTGGCTGAGAAGCCGGTAGATCGCTTGCATATCCGGATCGTCCAGCATAGCCAGGTGTTTATTGATCACATTTTCATCATACCGGATTGCCGGCCCGGTCTGAGCCGCAGCCGGCGGCATGGAATGTATTTTCGATACTGTCTCATCAATAAGCGGCAAAAGGACATCTGCCGGAATGGATTCGTTTTCCAGTAACTTATAAGATAATGTATAAATATGATTGGTAAAATTACAGGCAAAGACAGCCGCCAGATGCAAACTCCGGCGTTTTTCCGAAGACATGAAACGAACATTCTCAGAAAGGGCGCTGGCTATATTCTTCAGATAATCCGCATTCTTATCCGTGTTTGCTTCCAGAAAAATGGGAATCACATCAAAATTCACATTCCTCCCCTTACTGAATGTCTGCAAAGGATAAAGAACTCCGAAACGTTGGGCATATCCTTCAAATACGCTCATCGGCATACTTCCTGCCGTATGGACCCACATACCGTTATTCGGTTTGACCTTCGATATTACATCCGATAAAACAGTATCCTTCAATGAAAAGACATACAGATCGCCATCTTCCTGCAAAGCGGATAAATCATTCGTCCACGGACACCCCAGTCGTGTTGCCAACTGACGGGCACTCGCCTCTGTATGGCTGTACACCTGACCAATCTGCATACCGACCCGTTGCATGGCGAGCGATAAACGTGTCGCCAGATTTCCGGCTCCGATAAAAACTATTTTCATGCTTCCTTATTTTCTTCCGGCATTTTATAAGTGCCCAGGTGAATCTTTTCCCAATGCAAATGAGCTTCATCAAACGGTTTGCGTTCCTGGTCCTTATAACCGAAACCGATAATCGAGAGCACCTCCAGCTGATAAGGAATATCCAGCAGGTTACGGACATACACATTGGCATCCGCATCATCTTCCGTCTGCCGGTTACGTATCTGACACCAACAGCTGCCCAGCCCCAGATCTTCCGCCTGAAGTTGCATATAGATAGAAGCGATCGAGGCGTCTTCTACCCAGACATCACTATCCATTACATTCGCCATTACCACAACAGCCAGTGCACAACTTTCAAGAAACGAAGCTCCGGCCGGCTTACAACCAGCCAGTTTTTTCAACATTTCCTTATCTTCCACCACAACGAACTGCCAAGGATTTTTACGCTTGGAAGCGGGTGCCATCAATGCAGCCTTTAAAATCATTTCGACTTGTTCAGGTGAAAGCAACTGGTCGGTAAACTTACGCGTGCTTCTTCTATTCTTTATCAGTGTTGCAAAACTCTCCATTTTTATCTTATTTTGTAGCTGTTAATTAATCATCTTCATTCTGTGAGGAAGATATTTCTGAACAGGACAAAGATAAAGATTTTTTACACGCTGAATATACGCTTCCTTCATTTTTCGCGTTAGTAAAGCTATAACATTATTAATTATGAAGATTCGTGCGATAGCTGCACTGCTATTTATATTAGTTTCAATCAGCGCTTTTGGACAAAAGCATGTTAAAATCACGGGATATGTTCGGGATGCCGACGGTAGTCCGCTTGAACTTGTGCTTGTTCAGATAAAGAATACGCTGAACGGGGCAATGACCAATGAAAAGGGTTACTATTCGATCACCACGTCGCCGGGCGATTCCGTAGCGGTTATTTTTTCTTGCCTGGGATATAACAAGGCAGAACGTATTCTACCTAGCCTGCAACAGGACATGCGGCTGAATGTACAGATGAACTACACCAGTATTGAACTTGGGGAAGTAATGGCAACAGCCATCCGCAAACAAACCGGAACATTACAAACACTGGATGCCGACCGTGTCAAGCTCCTCCCCGACCCTGCCGGCGGAAGCATTGAAAGCCTCGTGGTCACTTTTGCCGGAGTTTCATCCAGCAACGAATTAAGTTCCCAGTATTCGGTTCGCGGCGGTAGTTACGATGAGAACATAGTATATGTAAACGGCCTGGAAGTATTCCGTCCGTTACTGATCCGTTCCGGCCAGCAGGAAGGTCTGAGCTTTATCAATCCCGACCTGACCGAAGCGGTCAACTTCGCAGCCGGAGGATTTGAAGCACGGTACGGAGATAAAATGAGTTCTGTTCTTGACATCACCTATAAAAAACCCAAGTTATTTGAAGGATCGGCCTCCGCCAGTTTACTGGGGGCAAACGCTTATGTAGGCAGTTCCATCGGCAAGTTCACACAAATAACCGGTGTTCGTTATAAGACAGGACGTTCGCTACTAAAAACAATGGATACAGACGCCGAATATCAACCGGATTTCGTCGATCTGCAATCATACATGACTTATCAGTTAGCTCCGAAATGGGAAGTAAACTTTCTGGGGAACCTGGCGTCCAACACGTTCAAATTCACTCCGCATAAACGGGAGACAAACTTCGGTACGGTAGAAAACGCCCAACGGTTTGAAGTTTATTTCCCCAACAGCCGCGAGCGGGATAAGTTCCAGACAATCTTCGGCGCACTGACCTTGAAACACAATCCGAACGAGAAAACAGAACTAGGCCTTCAGGCATCCGCTTTCTCCAGCAAGGAAATAGAAACCTACGACATCACCGGTGAATACTGGCTGGGCGATGCTACAACAGAAAACGACAATAACCAGAATGCCCTTGAAATAGCTCGCTACCATGAGCATGCCCGCAACCGTTTAAGTTCAACCATCATGAATGTGGGACATTACGGCAGCAGCAAGATCAAAAACAACACGCTGAAATGGGGAGCTACCGTACAGATGGAAAAAATAAACGACCGCATCAGCGAATGGGAAAAACGCGACTCGGCAGGCTACTCACTTCCTCAAACGGGGAACGGGGTAAACGTGATCTCCAATCTTTATTCGGACAATGATTTGTCGACTACTCGGGTATCGGGATATTTGCAGGACGTTTTCAAGTTCCGTACCAAGCAAGGTATGTTCACACTTATCGGCGGTATCCGCGGAAGCTACTGGAGCTATAACAAAGAATTCATTTTCAGTCCGCGCGTTTCTTTAGGTTTTATCCCTAATTTCGATCAGAATCTGACTTTCCGTGCAGCGACAGGTATCTATTACCAGTCACCGTTCTATAAAGAATTACGAACTACCGTGCAGGATGCCGCAGGCAATGATATTATTAAACTGAACAAAGATATCAAATCGCAACGTTCCATCCATTTCATTCTCGGTGGCGATTATACGTTCCGGGCAGCCGACCGCAACTTTAAAGTCAGCGCCGACCTCTATTACAAGAAACTGGACGACCTGATTCCTTACACCGTCGACAACGTAAAGATCCGGTACTACGGAGAGAACTGTGCCAAAGGCCATGCAATGGGTATCGATGTTAAATTCTTCGGTGAATTTGTACCCGGAACCGACTCATGGATCAGTTTCTCGTTTATGAAAGCAGAGCAAACAATCCGCGACATGGTAACCGTTCCCATGCCCAACAGCCAGGGATATAACGTATCATTATTCTTTCAGGATTATTTCCCCGGATACAAGCGTGTAAAACTCAATCTGAAAGGCGTCCTCTCCGGTGGACTTCCTTTTATTGCACCGCGCACAAAATACGAAGATGTGAAGAGTACTTTCCGCACACCGGCCTACAAACGTGTCGACCTCGGCTTCTCTTACCAGCTGGCCGGAGGAACCGATGCGATCATGGACCGCGGCTTTTTCCGCCACCTGAAAAACATCTGGATCGGAGTGGACGTATTTAACCTGTTCGATATAAAAAATGTCAGTTCGTATTACTGGATCACCAACATCGACAACCAGCAATATGCTGTACCGAATTACCTGACAGGCCGACAACTCAATGCACGACTGATAGTCGATTTTTAGACAACGGTCAATCTTATAACCTATCAATGCGCCAATGGAATAGCTACCGTCTCGGTCGTTTTTCCGATTGGCGCATTATTTTATTGGCAAATTGACACATTATTACATTTAATAATTAATGAAATATTTCTTGATTCTTCAAAAAGAATGTACCTTTGCATCAAAAGCAAAAAGCATTTATCAATTATTAAATTCTTATTGACATGGAAATTACACATATTGAACATCTGGGTATTGCAGTAAAAAGCATCGAAGCTTGTCTGCCATATTATGAAGAAGTTTTAGGCATGAAATGCTACAACATCGAAGAAGTTGCTGACCAGAAAGTAAAGACTGCGTTCTTTAAAGTAGGCCAAACAAAAATCGAATTACTTGAACCGACCAGCGAAGACAGTACTATCGCCAAATTCATAGAAAAGAAAGGCGAAGGTATTCACCATATCGCATTTGCTGTACCTGATGTACAGGCAGCATTGGACGAAGCTGAATCAAAAGGTGTTAAACTGATCGACAAAGCTCCCCGCGGTGGTGCAGAAGGTCTGAACATTGCATTCCTTCACCCGAAATCAACATGCAGCGTATTGACAGAACTTTGCATGCCGGGTAAAAAATAACAAAAACACTTCATTTCTAACAACAAATCAGAAATACAATGAGTAACCAACTTGAAAAAGTAAAAGAGCTTATCGCTCTTCGCGAACAAGCCCGTTTAGGTGGTGGAGAAAAAAGAATCGAATCTCAGCACAAGAAAGGCAAGTACACAGCACGCGAACGTATCGCCATGTTGCTTGATGAAGGTAGTTTCGAGGAGTTTGATATGTTCGTTCAGCACCGTTGTACTAACTTCGGTATTGAAAAAACAAAATTCCTGGGTGATGGTATCGTAACCGGATATGGTACGATCGACGGCCGTCTGGTCTACATCTTCGCACAGGACTTCACCGTATTCGGAGGAGCTTTGTCAGAATCACTGGCCATGAAGATTTGTAAGGTAATGGATCAGGCCATGAAGATGGGTGCCCCTGTCATCGGCTTGAACGACTCAGGTGGAGCACGTATCCAGGAAGGCGTTAACGCCCTGGCAGGATATGCTGAAATCTTCCAGCGTAATATCCTTGCATCCGGTGTTGTACCTCAGATTTCAGGTATCTTCGGTCCGTGTGCAGGTGGCGCAGTTTATTCTCCGGCGCTGACTGACTTTAACATCATGACACGTGGTACCAGCTACATGTTCCTGACTGGTCCGAAAGTAGTAAAAACAGTTACCGGTGAAGACGTAACACAAGAACAACTGGGTGGTGCAAGCGTACACACAACAAAATCGGGTGTTGCCCACTTCGCTGTCGACACAGAAGAAGAAGGTCTGCAACTGATCCGCAAATTGCTCAGCTTCCTTCCGCAGAATAACCTGGAAGAAACTCCGCTGATCGAATGCAAAGACCCGATCGACCGTTTGGACGATGTATTGAACGACATCATTCCTGACAACGCTAACCAGTCATATGACATGTATGAAGTAATCGGCACAATCGTTGACAACAACGAATTCCTGGAAGTACATGCTGATTATGCTAAAAATATTATTGTTGGTTTCGCACGTTTCAACGGCCAGTCTGTTGGTATCGTAGCTAACCAGCCGAAAGTAATGGCAGGCTGTCTGGACAGCAACGCTTCCCGTAAGGCAGGCCGCTTCGTCCGTTTCTGCGACGCTTTCAACATTCCTTTGGTAACATTGGTAGACGTACCGGGATTCCTTCCGGGAACAGGCCAGGAATACAATGGTGTAATCCTTCACGGAGCCAAATTGCTTTACGCTTACGGCGAAGCAACTGTGCCTAAAATCACTGTTACATTGCGTAAATCTTACGGTGGTGCTTACTGCGTGATGAGTTCTAAACACCTGCGTGGCGATATGAACTACGCATGGCCGACAGCTGAAATCGCAGTTATGGGCCCGAGCGGTGCTGTAGAAGTTATCTTCGCAAAAGAAGTTGCCGCATCCGAAGATCCTGCAAAAGCAACAGCCGAAAAAGAAGCAGAATACAAGAAGGCATTCGCAAACCCGTACAACGCAGCTCAATACGGTTATATCGACGATGTGATCGAACCGCGTAATACCCGTTTCCGTATCATTCGTGCTTTACAACAATTGCAGACGAAAAAGTTAAGCAATCCTGCTAAGAAACATGACAATCTGCCTCTATAATTCTTAAAACAGGAAAATGAATATGACTAACAAAAGATTTGGAGTATTGCTGCTGTTCATCCTGCTCGTATCATTCGGGGCACAGGCACAGCGTGCAACCTCCATGCGAATAAATGAAGTGCTGGTCATCAACGAAGATAATTTCGTTGACGACTATGGCAAACGTCACGGCTGGATAGAATTATTCAATACTTCTGCCGGAACGGTTAATATTGCAGGTTGTTTCTTGACAGACGACAAGAACAATCCTAAAAAATATCCGATCCCCAAGGGTGACGTACTAACTCAGATCCCCCCCCATCAACACACTCTGTTCTGGGCGGATGGTGAACCTAACCGTGGTACTTTTCATGTCAATTTCACGTTAGACCCGTCAAAAGAAAATTATATAGCTCTTTATGACGCCGATGGTAAATCCTTGATCGACGAAATAACAATTCCGGCTGCACAAAAACCGGATGTTAGCTATGGTAGAATTATTGACGGAAAAGAAGAATGGGCACAACTCACAAAAGTGACTCCCAGCACAAACAACCTGACGTTAGATTCTAACGAAAAGATCGAAAACTTTAAGACAAACGACTCTCTGGGTATCGGTATGACTATTACAGCTATGACTGTTGTTTTTCTAGGATTGCTCCTTCTTTTCCTAATCTTCAAACAAGTCGGAAAAGCAGCTATCGCAGCCAGCAAACGTAATGCTCAGAAAGCAGGGGCACCTGTTAATGTAAATACACCGGACGAAGTTTCAGGCGAAGTTTTTGCAGCAATCGCTACAGCTTTGTATGAAATGAGTGATGACAATCACGATATCGAACATACAGTGCTTACGATCCGCAAAGTTCGCCGTGCATATTCTCCATGGAGTTCTAAGATCTATAGTTTACGTGAAACTCCCAGAAAGTGATTATCTCTAAAAACAAACAAGAATGAAAAGTTTTAAATATACCATCAACGGTAACGTATATAAAGTACACATTAATTCAGTGGTTGACGATATCGCTGAAGTAGAAGTAAACGGTACTCCTTATAATGTAAAAATGGAGAAACCGGCGAAAAAACAAATGGTTACACTCAAACGCCCGGCACAGGCTCCTACTACAGCCAGCGGCGAACCGGTTGTTACTCGTCCGGCTGCATCTACAACCCAGGGCGCCGTTAAGACTCCACTTCCAGGTGTTATCCTGCAAATCAAATGCAATGTAGGCGACACTGTAAAGAGAGGACAAACTTTACTTATCCTTGAGGCCATGAAGATGGAAAACAACATCAACGCTGACCGCGACGGTAAGATTATTGAAATTAAAGTACACAAAGGAGACTCTGTACTGGAAGGTGCTGATCTCGTCGTAATCGGATAAGAGTATGCAAGAGAGTTTTTTATCATTCCTGGGTGACAACCTACAGTTGTTCCTCACCTATACAGGAGTATATAATGCAACTCCGGGCCATATCATTATGATATTGGTTGGTTTGCTCTTTATATTCCTTGCGATTAAATATGAATTTGAACCCATGTTGCTGATCCCTATCGGATTCGGTATCCTGATCGGTAACATTCCTTTTAAAGATGCAGGGCTTCAGGTAGGTATCTACGAACAAGGGTCTGTACTTAACATCCTCTATCAGGGGGTAACCTCCGGGTGGTATCCGCCGTTGATCTTCCTCGGCATCGGGGCGATGACCGACTTCTCCGCTTTGATATCCAATCCAAAGTTGATGTTGATCGGTGCTGCCGCCCAGTTCGGTATCTTCGGTGCTTATATTATCGCTCTTCAGATGGGATTCGAACCGAACCAGGCCGGTGCTATCGGTATTATCGGTGGTGCTGACGGTCCTACGGCTATCTTCCTGTCTTCCAAACTGGCCCCTAACCTGATGGGTGCTATTGCGGTGTCGGCCTACTCATATATGGCGTTGGTACCTATTATCCAGCCGCCGTTCATGAGACTACTTACGACAAAGAAAGAACGTCTGATCCGTATGAAACCGCCGAGAGCCGTTTCTTCTACTGAAAAGATCATCTTCCCGATCGTTGGTTTGCTACTGACTTGCTTCCTTGTACCTTCAGGTCTGCCTTTGCTGGGTATGTTGTTCTTCGGAAACCTGTTGAAAGAAAGTGGTGTAACCCGTCGTCTGGCTGAAACAGCCCGCGGTCCGCTGATCGATACAATCACTATCCTGTTAGGTATCACAGTAGGTGCTTCTACACAGGCAACTCAGTTCCTGACACTGAACTCTATCAAGATCTTCGGTTTGGGTGCGTTGTCATTCGTGATCGCAACCTGTGCCGGTGTATTGTTCGTTAAGTTCTTCAACCTGTTCCTGAAACAAGGTAACAAGATCAATCCGCTTATCGGTAATGCCGGTGTATCTGCCGTTCCCGACTCAGCACGTATCTCTCAGGTTGTAGGTCTGGAATATGATCCGACCAACTATCTGTTGATGCACGCCATGGGTCCGAACGTAGCAGGTGTAATCGGTTCTGCTGTAGCAGCCGGTATCCTGTTAGGATTCTTAGGATAATAAAACAAGTGACAGTTGATAGATGGTAAGTGACAGATAAATAGAATCTTTTCTAAATCTGTCAACTGTCACTTATCAACTGTCAACTTTTTATACATTCTGCTCAATCTCCATCGGAGCTGTTTCCGGATTAGTTACTTCTTCCAATGTCGTCCCCACAAACAACCATACCATCAAAAGGACAATCGCAATAATAACCCCGATGATCAACCATAGATTTTTCTTTTTCATACTCCTGACGTTATTTCAATTATACCTAACTATTGAAACTAAACAGAAAGATAACTCTATTTGTTCATGATCAGCTTTCACAATTGTCTTATTTCATTTTCCTTTACGTTCTTCCCCCCAAATAGGAAACTCGCTCCTTCGCTGATCGCACCTATGTTTACATACAAACAAAAAGAAAACAATTGATTATCACATTACACAACATTAAATAGTTACACAACAGGCCATTTTACAGAACATTTCACTACCTTTATAGCCGATTAATTAGACAACAAAACTTAAATCGTAATGAAACAGAAAGAATTTTTATTCATACTTTCCGTTACCATTTTTACAGGATGCTATCAGAGAAAAGTTTCACAACAAAATATTGAATCCAGAACAGAGCCGGAACAGGTTGTTAACTCAGACACCTTCCAAGCAGACATTCTTCCTGAAATACCGTCGATATTGACTCCCCCTGACCAACACGCCAATTTTATGGTTGAACATTATTGGGATAAATCAGACTTTGCCGATACTTGTTATTTTACTCACGAAAATATTACCGAACAAACATGGATAGACCATGTTAACCATCTGAATTACAACGCACATGAAACGACGCAGAAAGTAATAAAAAAAGTACTCACGCGAACGTCTTTTAATAAAGATGTATTCAGTTACTTTACTGAATTGAGCGACAAACATCTGTACGATCCCAATTTCCTTATAAGACCAGTCCTATTAAAAGATGTGCCTTTTCAATCCATAGAAAACAGGTTCGCTAAAAGAAATGCCAATAATGCATCTGATATAAGATAACCAATCTAACTAATTTATATGAAAAAGAGATTCACACTTGAGAATATAGTAACATTACTAGCATCCATTGGCATATTGTCTTTTAGTTGTCAAAACAGATGCGATCCGGACAAGTTGCTGAAAAATTTGCATAACAGTTATCCATCATCCACACTTATGCTTTCAGCTATGGATTCCATCCTGGACTCTGATGCATTATCTCCACAAGACAAAGCCATACTTTGCTATAACAACTGTGAGTTACGTGATTCTTTGCATTTGTCAATGCTTCCGGACTCTCTGCTATCGGAATATATGAGCTATTATATATACCATCCAGATAACTACTATTATCCCCGGCTTTTATACTATCAGGGACGTGCATTTGCTGAAAGTGAAAAGCTATCAAATGCAATTAACAACTATTTGAGGGCTATAGACTTATTGAAGTCTAATTCAGATGCAAATCTTTCCGCTTATATTTATAGCTACATGGCAGATCTTTATGAGAATAATCTGGATCAGAAGAAAGCCCGTGAATACTATGTCAAAGCTGCAGAATTATTTTTGAAGGCGAATAATTGGCGTAGTTATATTATTGCTATTCGGGACCAAGGAGATACCTATGTACTGGAAGAAGAATATGAAACAGCCTTGCAGTTGTATTTTACAGCAGACTCACTACTGGAAGGCAGTTCCGACAGTATATTATGTTCAGATCTAGCTTGTCATATCGGAATCGTTTATCTAACGAAGGAGGATTATACCGAAGCCCGTAGATATTTCGAAGAATCGCTGGAGTTCAATCCGACTAACAGTTCTGCGTCTTTTTCACTATCCAATATCTGTGTGACAAAGGATGATTACGATCACACCCGTAAACGGTTGCTCATTGTACTTGACCAAACCAAAGACCTGACAGAACGTAGTATGCTTCTTTATAGACTGTACGAAATGGATAAATCTTATGGGAATTACCAATCTGCATTAACCTTTTTGGAAAAGTCTGACACATATCAGGATTCGATTGTTGAAAATCGGTATGATCGTCAGTTGATCGAAACAGAAAAGAAATACCAAAAACAAAAAATAGAAATGGCAAATATGCGTCTGAGTATTGAACGAAACCGTATCACTATCGTTTCTTGCATTTTAATCCTATTATTGATTTTATCTATTCTTGTTTATCGGCTAGAAGTCAATAAACGAAAACGGAAACATGCCGAGTTGCTTCACGAAACAGAAAAGCACAAATATCTATTGAAAGAACAACAACTATTAAATAAACAGCAGGAACAGGAACTCCGTTCAAAAGAAAAAGAGTTAATACAGACGCAACGACTTTCGGATCTTATAAAAGAAACACTTTTTCGTAATTCTGTACTTTATCAGAAGATCAAATTAGTATCGAATATCAGTCTTCAAAATCGTTCTAAGAAAAATAGTTATCAACACGCCTTTGAAGAAATATTCGGAGAACCGTCCTTTTCTCAATCAGATAAAGAACGTCTGATAACATTCACGAACAATATTTATCCGCATTTCACGGAGAAGCTCTTGCACCGCATACCTTCACTTTCCGAAGAAGAATTGATTTACTGTTGTCTTTTAATGTTCGATCTGTCCCTCAATGATCAGGCAATAATTTTAAATGTTACGGTAAACACGATCAAAAGCAAACGTCACCGCATTATGACAAAGGGAGGATGTACGAATCGGAATATGAGATTAGAAGATTTCTTGGAAGAAATACAGAAGGCTGTTTGGCCTGAAGAAGACCGTAAATAGAATAAAAATACCCCTGAATACAGCGTTCGTTATATCTCTCGCGGAGGTTGCATACCACTTTTCCACCGGAGATAGCCGTTATTTATATAATTTTCAATAATTTACACACGTTTCCAACAAAAGGGGATGCATACCCGAAACCGACCAAAATTCACCACTTGAAAGACAGATACCATCTAACTTTGTGTCACAATAATTCATTAAAAGTGTATGGACATGAAGAAAGTTATTTCAATGATGGTGATTTTATGCACCATGTTATTAGTATGTGTAAATCCGGTTTCGGCCAGTCGTCACCGGCACAAGACCTTTGCTTTGCATTTACAGAGAAAGCAAATGCTAAAATCCATCTTTGTCGCTCCCTATGAAGTCTCTGGGGATGGTGACAAACTGACATTCCACTCTACTACAGGAGTTGCTTCCGAAGTACAAATCCAAATCACGGATCTTTCCGGTAAAGAAATCACATCAGTAACCGTAACATTGACAGATGCTCCGTTTACCATTGACCTACCTGAAGATTGTCCTGAATGTATCATACGGTTATATGATAAAGGAGACATATACGAAGCTACTTATTAAATAGAGTACAAACATCTAAATTTCACAAAACATGAGAAAAACATTAGTTATGCTGCTAATAGCGGCAGTACCTCTTATTGCCTTTAGTCAAAATAAGTTACACTATTCGTACGACAATGCCGGCAACAGAATTAAGAGAGAGATTGTGGTCAAAACCAAGTCATTACCGGAGAGTTCCGATCCGGAGTATTATTCCGAAATGCTGTCTGATAAGGACATCCGTATCTATCCCAACCCTACCGAAGGGCATTTAAAAATAGAAGTAGCCGGTTGGGACAATTCCGACCAAGGGAGCCTTCAATTGTATAATTCTGCCGGTCAGTTAATCCTCAATCAACGGATGGGTTCTTACTTCACCGAACTTGACATCAGCTCCCGGCCAAACGGCTTATACATTCTACACATCTCATTGAATGGAAAAGAAACAAGTTGGAAAATCATTAAGAAATAAACGGAAAATATGAAAAGATTATATTACTTAATTATAGGCTTGATTATCTGTTTGAACGGATATTCTCAAAGCTCTTTGAAAACATTTGTCGGACTGACAATAGATAGCATTCCACCGGCAGATCTGGAATTGGATAGTACTTCGGTAAAGACTCCGCTAAGTGATGAAACTCCGTCATTACTATATGTTGATATCCCGTCTTTCATTCCTAATTCTCATTCTATCGACAGGTCGAAAGATGTCGGAGAAATAGCTTTTAATTCTTCACTTTCTCCTAGTGGAGCTTACACCATAGATGTGCCGATTGAAATGGCGACTGAAGCAAGAGATTTTCAACCCAAACTGTCGTTAGCCTACAACAGTTCGACTGCTAATGGTGTAGTAGGTTACGGCTGGAATCTTTCCGGACTCTCTGTTATTTCCAGAGGATATAAATCATTATATTATGAAGGAAAAACAGAAGGACCGATAGCATCCAGTAAGGAAAGTGCTTTTTCTTTGGACGGCCAGAAATTGATTAGAAAAACAGCAACATCTTCTCAAATAGAATACAGAAGTGTCACAGGAAATATAAAAGTTATAGGATATATCAAGAACGGAAATATCAGTTACTTTGATGTATTCTACCCTGATGGCAAGAAGGCCGTATACGGATTTACAACTTCTACTTCCGGTGAGACAATCAATTATCCGATCAGCAAATTGACAAGTAGAGATGGATTGGTTATCAATTATTCGTATACATTGATTTCAAATCATTACCGTCTCGATAAAATAACTTATGGACAAGCCCAGCAAGCATCTGTTGTATTTTCTTATACATCATCCAGAAGCGACGCTTTTTATATTTTTACCGGTGGTATAAAAATGACTTATAATTATCTTTTAAGTTCAATAACGACCAAACTGCAATCTACCGTTTTACGGACCTATACCATCAATTATACTTCAAAAGGGAATGTTTCAGTAGTTGATAATATCAATTGTTCGGCTGGAGGAAAAAGTCTCAATCCGCTTAAAATGTATTATGGAACCGGGCAACAGTCATCAACTTTCAAAAAAACAGAAACACAGCTGATACATTGGTATAATTTTACGGAAGCATCACAGATACGTGTATCAAAGGGTAAATTTGATTACGGAACAGAAGATGATGGTATCATTTCCGTTCCGAACAAAGCCCACTATGTTGAATATTACCAACATTCAACGGCATTCCGCCATTCAAAGAATTGGATTGAAAATCAATATGCAGGTGATGAGACAATTATTGTTGCGACTGGATTAAGTGGAAAGTTGGGTATGTTTAATCCGGAATTGAAAACGGAAGCCGGATTTGTAGACATATTCGCCGTTGACCTGGATCAGTTTGAAGGTGAAGAAATTGTTAAAGTGAACAATACGGTCTCTGGTTCTAATGACAAAGTCGATTTTACGGTATATACCCCCAATTTATATGCTGGTATTGCAAAAAAATATACCCGTACATTTAATTTCAATACAGTATTGACTTATAGGGATGATAAAAGCATCACACCTAAGTTTTATTATACGGGTGACTTCAACGGAGACGGAAAGATGGAAGTCCTGGCTGTTTCCGCATATAACACAATGGGGCAAAATAATGCATCTAAAGTTTATCTTTTCGACTTGGAAGGTAATAAGATTCTCTATCAGGGAAGTCCTTTTAACTACTACCAGCAGTTCCCGAAGTATCCCAGCGGACAAATCAGTGCTGAAGATGCCTATAAAAACTCCAACAAACTATTTTCCATAGATTATGATGGAGACGGGAAAACTGATCTATGCTTAATCAATGACAATGGAACTTACATCTATACTTTTGATGTAACAGGTTCCAGTTATACGATGAGACAAGTTGCCGTATATACAGGTTTAAAAAATTCCTCTCTGAGTGATAGAGAATTTCTTGCAGGAGAATTCAACGGAGACGGTAAAACGGATTTCCTGCTGTCACCGGCTGTAAGTGGCGGAAGTACATGGAAAATTTACACCTCTACAGGTAACGGACAATTTGAAGCGAACGATATTGCAATCACAAGTCGGCTTAGTACCTCCGATTATGTTCTTCAGGACATTAATATGGATGGGCAGACAGATTTGGTTGAAGTGTATGGTTCAGGTGATAATAAAACCTTGGTGACTTATTTCATTGCGGATAGAGTCAAAAAGGGACAGGCGACAAGTACTATTCCCAAAGAAACCGTACTTGTACCTACAAATATGGAAAGTAGAAATTATTACAACCAGTTAATCAGTCTGAAAAATGGGATTGCGACACGGATCGCTTACCAGACAAATGAATCTACAAACAGGCTCTTGTCTGGAATCGTGAATAGTTTGGGGACAGTTACCAAAATAGCTTATGCAAGATTGAACGATCAGACCGCTTCTGTTTTCACTAAAGGTTACGGGGCACAATATCCCTATACTAATTTCTACGGAGGATATACCGTTGCTGCCAGAACAGAAACATATAATAACGGAAGCCTGCTGGAACAGAACAGTTATCAATATTCGAATGCGGTCATTCATAAACAAGGTTTGGGCTTTTGCGGATTTGAGAAAATCACATCTTATAACTCTCTCAAATCTGAAACGACGACTCTGACATGTGATCCTTATCATTTCTCTGTACCTACAAAAGAAGATTCTTTTGATAAGACAAATACATATACTCATGATATCCAGATTGCATCAGACAAAACATATAAAACCTTGTTGAAGACAAGTGTATCGTTGGATAAAGCGACAAATGTTTCCATCACGACATCTTATACCTATGACAGCTATGGTTCTCCACTGACTGAAACACGTAATTACGGGAATGGTATTACGGTTGCCATTAAAAATACATATAGCAATATTAATAGTGCAGCAGCCTATATCATTGGTCTACCAGTTGAAATCAACGAAACGACAACAAGGAACGGTAGTTCTGTCACAGCTAAAGAGACATTTGCTTATAACTCAAACTACCTTCAAACATCCAAACTTACCTATTATAATAATAACAAGGTCTCCGAAGAAAATTATATATACGATACACATTTTAATCTGACTGCATCTAAGACAAAACCCTATTCTTCGGCAAATTGGATTTCAGAGAATTATGTGTATGATTCTTACGGTAGGGTTACGAAAAAAACGGCAACTAATGGCACCTATGAAACATATACTTACAATGCTAATGGTATGCTTGGTTCAACAAAAGACCATAAGAATAATACCATATCCTACTTATATGATCCTTGGGGAGATAACATTAAAGTAACACACCCGGATGGAAGTACGGAAACAGTTTCTAAAGCATGGGTTACATCTCCTGCAGGAGCGTTATATTCTAATACCCATACACTCTCTGATGCAGCCAATACAATTTCATACTACAATGCAAAGGTCAGGAAGTAAGAGAAGGTACACAACGGTATAATGGCGCCTATCTTTATACGGATATGGTCTATGACAATAAAGACCGTATTCAAAAGAAATCTATGCCGTTTATGGGAAGTTCACCATCTGCATGGAACACTTATAGTTACGATAGTTATAACCGTGTGACAGCTATTAATTACGCATCTGGAAAGAAAGATACATATTCATATAGAGGACTGAACCAGACATCTTTAATAAAAGGCGTTTCACGAACAAAAACATTCGATGCTCTGGGAGATATCATATCAATTTCAGATCCGGCTGGTACAATAACTTACAGTCTTCGTCCGGATGGAAAAATAGCTTCAAGTACAGCGCCGGGAAATGTTAAAATCGTTTTTTCATACGATCAATGGGGACGTCAGATCAGCATCGCTGATCCGAGTGCCGGCACAAAGAACTTCGCTTATGATGCAGCAGGTAATGTAAACAAAGAAACAGATGCTAATGGCAAAGTGACATTGATGACATATGATGCGGTCAATAGACTCATCAAAAAAGAAATTGTCAACGATTTCACGTCGAATTACTCATATAACTCAGACGGTTTACTGACATTATGTAACAGTACAAACGGTACCAAGAAAGAATTTACTTATGACAATCTTCTGCAGGTTAGTACGGAAACAGAAACCGCAATGGACGGTAAATGGTTTAAAAAAGCGTATACCTATTCAAACGGCAACCTGTCTTCTACTGTTTACACGTCACAATCAGGCAATATAGCAACTGAAAATTACATTTATTCAATGGTACTCTTTCAGAAATAAAGCTGAACAACTCCACTACTATATGGAAAGTAACCGGAGAGAATAATATGGGACTGGCAATATCTGAAGTTTCAGGTCCACTGACTCGTACTTACGGATATGATGCCTATGGTATGCCTACTTCCAGAACAATTAAGAATGGCGGAACAGTTATTCAAAATGCAGCATATAATTTCAATGCATCAACCGGAAACCTGAATTGGAGAAAAGATAATGGCCGCAATTTAACTGAAAATTTCAGTTATGATAATCTGAACCGTTTAACTTCCTTCTCCGGTAAGACAATCTCTTACGATGTAAAAGGAAATATTACGGACTACAAAACTGTCGGTCAGTTCACTTATAGTTCCTCCAAACCGTATGCAATAGAAAATGTGACTCCATACGGAAATGAGATTCCACAACGTATTCAAACCATCACTTACAATACCCAGGAGCGTCCGTCTACCATTTCCGAAAACGGATATGTGGCAAACTTCAACTACAATACAGACGGGAATCGGGTAAAAATGCAAGTGAAAAAAAACAACTCCACCTATCAGACCGAGTATTATTTCTCTGATCAATATGAAATAGATATCAAAGGATCAACTACGGTCGAAAGACTCTATCTGGGTGGTAATGCATATTCTGCTCCGGCTGTTTACGTTAAACAGAATGGAACCTGGAACATCTACTATCTTGGACGTGATTACCTGGGAAGTATTACCCATATAATGAATTCATCCGGCAATCTGACTCAGGAACTCAGTTATGATGCCTGGGGAAGACTGCGCAATCCGGTGAATCAGACACTCTATGCTATCGGAAACGAACCCGCATTGTTCCTTGGAAGAGGATACACGGGACACGAACATCTGCTTATGTTCGGACTTGTCAATATGAATGCACGATTATATGATCCGGTCATTGCACGTTTCTTGTCACCTGACCCCTATATTCAATCACCTTTTGACACTCAAAACTTCAACAGATATTCATACTGCATGAATAATCCGTTATTATATATGGATCCATCCGGTGAGTTTTTCCTGATCGATGATTTGGTATTAGGCATAATTGGAGGTGTTATTAATCTGGGTGTAAATATCTTCAGTGGAAACATACATGGTAATGTATGGCAGATTATTGGCCAGGGAGCGGCAGCTTTTGGTTCTGGATTCGTTGCAGGAGCGATAGCTGAATATGGTCCGGCGGCATGGGCGGCAGGAGGAGCACTCGTAGGAGCGACAAATGCCTGGCTAGGTGGAGCTACCGGAACTGATATATTACTCTCTGGTGTTGCAGGTGGAGTTGCAGGTTTGGCCGGAGGTTTCGGAGGTCAACTGGGCAGCAAACTAGGGGCAGTTGTAATCAATGGATTCAAAATCACTACTCCCATTATAAAGAGTGCTATTACCGGAACATTAGGCGGTATGGCAGGTGGTTATGCCGGAGGATTTGCCAGCACCTTCGCGGTTACCGGTGATTTGGGTGCGGCAGGAAAGGCAGGTCTGAAAGGACTGGCATCAGGAAGTGTTTCCGGTCTGGTAATGGGAACCGGCAGTTATTTGAAATATGCTCAAGAGAACAATCTGAATGTTTGGAGTGGCAAACCTAAAATGACCAACGAAGAGCTGATCCAAAAGGCTGGGGAATATGCAGAAAAGAACATTACAGACAAAGGCCATGTTGGTGGATCAAAGAAACATGCTTATGCAAGTAAGTTCTTGAAACATTATCAGAATCTTTATGGTGATAGAGGCATTGATGTAAATGTTTATTTTAAAGATGCAACCGGTGTTGGAATTTTGGATGTCTTGGATAATACCAATGGCATGATCTATGATTACAAATTTGGTTATCCCAATAAGACTGCAACTCAACTAAATAATACACAACAGATGCAGAGATATAGAAATCATTACCATTTACCATCAAAAATAATTCATATTCATTAATATACTCAATCCCGTTTTTCTTATAAATATTGAAAATCAAACATTATAAGAAAAACGGGATTAAATCTTTTGTACTAAGATTATTATTACTAATTTCGCTTTATAAATCATAAAGATATGGCTTCAGCAAAAGAAAAAAAAGATATATATAAATTATGGGGAAAAGCTTTTCCTAATTTGGCCACTTTTTCTCCAACAGCCTTTTATATGACATTGGATATCGCAGTTGTAGGTATCAAGTTAATGCCTCTAATAGGAGGAGAAGAATATCGGCCACATTTCATGTGTTTTCCTTTATGGAAAGAAAATAATGAGACAAATATGGATGAACTGATGTTCATGCAAGAACTCCGCAATGCAAAAAATATGCAATTAGATATTTCTTATCTGGCTTCTCCGGATACAATAAATAAAGCAATTGATGCTACTCATAAACAAGTAGGTGCATGTATACAAGAGCACGTACACGTAAAGGATATTTTTGGCATATTAAAAAAACAATTTGCCTATCTTCCCGTCCAAAGAAATCCTATTCTTCAATCCCTGTTATTGGAATATGAACTTATGATTGCCTTGTATATCAATAATCCCAACTTCATTAATGAAGTTAAAGAAGTGATCATTAAAGTATCAAAGAATTGGAACCCTGAGTTTTTCGAGCCGCAATGTGGAAAAATAGAAGACTGGCGCAAACAACTTTTTGATAGATTGGATAATAGAGATAGTATCCTTAAACTGATTCAAAAAAACTTGGATGAAGGTAAAATAGCTAAATTACCACGGTCACACATGGTATATTAAACGAGCACAAATAAATTAAATCGTAAAAACATGTTTATAAAAAGTTTCTTTTCTAGTTTATTCAGCAGAAAAGACAAAATAGAATATACAACTGGTGAAGCTTTATCTCTTGAAAATATCTATCTACCAGAATTGGAAAAATATCCAATATGGATATATGCCTTAGATAGAGAGGTAGAGTATGACGAGAATCAAGATGAATCCTGGTTAGAGCCAATCACAAACTCTATGAATATAACCAACGATCTTGTCGAAGCATACATCTTTTTGAAAATAAAAGAGAACGATTGTCCGGCTTTCGGACATTTGGACATTCAAAGAATGCAGCTTGATGATCTTTGGTTTTGGGATTTTGGGAATAAAGATTGGATTGAACTCCGGAAACTCAGTTTTCCATCTCCGATTCATCTGATTTCAGTTCCGTCTATTATGGATCAGGCAGCAGTAGAATTTACATACAACAAAGATAAAGATACAGCCAGCAGATTCCTATAATTAATAAACCGGTTACAACATATATAATAATGTATGTTGTAACCGATTTGTTACTACTCCTTATAAATTTTAAACATCATCTATTCATGCAAATCACTATCCTTACCTGTAATTCTAAAATTTCTTCCGCAAAACCGATTTGAAAGAAATACCCTTCGGTACAACAACCGAAACTTTTATATTATGCCATTATCGAAAACCGCCAGATCAATTTTCTAAACAATGAAACAAACTCTCATACTCTCATTTCCAAACACAACATCCTTATAATAATACAGTTAGCGCCATGACAGTTGTAAAAAACAACTATCATGGCATCTATCATACTATCACGCAGCATTCACATAACAACATAACAATCAACCATCTACCTCTTCCAGATAATAACAAGTCCCCCGCATCGTCCGCTTATTCGGTACGTTATTTCGCTTCAAAAGTTTACCGAAGTTGAGTATCATCTTCTTTGTGATAACAAAACCGGGCTGTTTCTCTGCTATTTTATCCAGTATCTCCGAAGCCAGTACAGGCGTAACACTTTCCGGATCGGCAGGAATGCTGAAATAACGCAAAAACAACTGCTCTTCTGCCGGGATTTGTTGGAAACTCCGGTTACTCTCAACCACTGCCGCCTCCTCTTCATGCGTAAACCAGAAACGTTCCCCACGACACAACATCTCTTTCGCTTCGGCATAAAGCTGTTCATAATCGACCGGCTGGATATAATCGATCAGGCCTTCCACCTCCACACAGATAAAACGGCGGCTCCCGGTCGGATCGGTCAACAAATCAAAATTATTGCTGGTAGCAATAAAAGTGGCATAACGTCGCAAGCTACGAGTCGTGCTTTGGTAAGGCAGACGGGCATTGACTGTCGCTTTCTGTAACACATGTTTCAGAAAACTCTGATGAGAAGCCTTCACCGAGTCAAATTCATCGATATTGATCAAGGCATAGCGGTGCAAAGCCAGTTCTGCCTCTTTCTTATTCCCGAAATCTATACTGTCCGTATAAAAAGGACGAAGCGACGGAGGTAACAGATTCAGGCAAAAAGTGGACTTGCCGCATCCCTGGTCACCTACCAGCAGGGGTGTCGTACTGTTCCCGTGCTCCTTATCCAGTTGCATCCAATGAGCAACCATACTTAGGAACCAACGGTAAAAACAATCGTTCCATAACGGGTTATTGTTAGGAACCCTGCCGGCCATCTCACGAATATGCGGTTTTCCATCCCAAGCCGGTAGATTTGCCAGATACGAATCGATCGGATGGTACAACGGAATCTGATCGGAACATACATAACGGTCTATATCCTTATCCCAAACATTCAACCCTTCTTTTTGAGCCTCCAGGCAAATACTATTACGAACCTTCTGGGTATAAGGCTTATATACAAACTGTATAACCGAACGGTCGAGATATTCCACTCCACCGCTCATCTCATTCATCCGGAAAAAGTAGCGCCGCGACATAAATTCATCCAGTTGCATCACCAACGAAAGGCATTCCGGCAAAGGCAACTTAGTTCCGACCGTTTTCTTCAGCAGATAAACGGAACGGAACACCTGCCGCACCAACAACTCATGCGATTTCAGAGCTTCATACCGCATAGTCCAACCGATAGCTTCCTCCTCCGGGATTCCCAGGCGGCAGCAATTTTGAGCCATCTCGGTGAACAAGGCATGCAGATCATTACTATTACTCCCGGCAAACTTACGGACCGCTTCCACTAACACGACGCTAAACAGAGTGGCAATCTGCGTATTACGTTCAACACCCGGTAACAGGCGTTCGACCGGGTCAAGCGGCACATCCTGAATGATACGGAGATCACTTTCTCCCGGCATCTGCAACGGTTGTTCCAACCGGATAGCCACCGCCGCGGGATTATAATACAACCCGGCGTCATAACTGATGCGTGTCCCTCGCGTCAGCAAAGGTTCTTTCAAAGTGATCATGCTGCTTAACTGCGGTTGAAAATGTCCGACCGCTAACTGGTAGGCCGCCGTATGAAACAGAACGGCTTTTTCTTCATTACGCGGCAACTTGCCATCAGGCAGGGTAAACGGCACGATAATCTTCACCGACTTACCGCTTAATCCTATAAAAGCCAACAAAGTCTGAGGCATAGTGGCAGCCTCTTCACGTATTGAAGCCGCTTCCTCCGGACCGGATAAACCGTTTAGTTCCAGCAAGACATATCCGCTATAATTTTTCATGCGCACTTTCCCTTCTCTTCGTAGAAAAGTTGCTCCCCAAACGATAACGGGTAACTTCCGTACCCACTCATTCGCATGCCCCGGCAGAGAAAAGTGCAGGCTATTGCGCACATTGGCAACTTGTACCCCCATATTCTCAGAGCGTAACATCTCCACCACAGGCTCCAGACTACGTATCTGTAACATAAGCTGGTTTTTCTTATAACGATATTGGCTTACTTTCATTCGAACGGGTATCTTTCAAATTTAAAAAACTTCATTTCTTTACGTAACCGCGATCCCATCCTGAAACAGACCCGCTTCGCCTTTACCCGATGCGGGGTACAGTCTTTTGCTTGTTCATACCCTTCGCTTCCGGCAGCCAGATAAAGGTCACCCATATCTTTCAACTCGACCGAGTAACCCTCTTTTAAACGTTCAAGGATAATGTCACTCATCTCGCAGACGGCGCCCAGCACATCTCCCCGCGTCAATGAGCAACGGTCGGCAATCTCTTCTGCCAACTGGTCGGTCGTGATCCTCCCCTTCGTAACGGGAACTCCATAAAACAGCTTCTTTTCGATCGGACCTGTCTTATCCGATTTCGTGCGAACAACATAGAAATGTGCCATAAACAGGTATTTTAATTTAATAATAATACTAGAAAAACTCACTAAGACGGGGATTTCACCCCTATTTACACCCGGATCAGAACGATGCCTACACCCGGGTCTCCGTAGCATTCACACCCGGATGTCAACAACTTCCTCTCCTTACAAATATAAGAAATATATATTATATAAGCAATGTTTTTCAATAGTTTATTTGAAATAAATCAATATATTTTCTTTGCTTATATCCTGCATTTCCAGTAATATCGTATGAGCTCCATGTATGATGGTTCATGATAGTTAAATGATAGTTTATTTATAGAACTATCATAATATATATTACTGATATATTGCATATTATATAATAAAATGATAGTATGATAGTTATTTTTCAAATTTATATAAGAAAATAGATAGTAAAACACAAAGTAGGAATACTTCCGCAAACATTGTTTTATTTGCCGGAATAAACTAACTTTGTCTCTATATCTTAAAAAGCATCCAACATGAGCCAAGTAAAAGGAATACCATACGGAATATCTGATTTCAAACGGTTGAGAAACGAAAACTTTTATTACGTAGACAAGACGATATATCTGCCGCTGATCGAAAAGATGCCCAGCTACTTGTTTCTTATCCGTCCCAGACGATTCGGAAAAAGTCTGTTCCTTAGCTTGATGCGTACATATTATGATATATTGCAAAAGGATAACTTCGAAAAGTATTTCGGCGATTTATGGATCGGCAGCCACCCGACTGACCAGCGTAACCGCTTTCAAGTGCTTTACTTCGATTTCTCAAAAGCCGGTTGTTCGCAACCGGGAACCGATATGATGACCGGCTTCAACGACTATTGCAGTCTTATTATCAATCAATTCGCACACGAATATGCGTCCTATTACGATGCCGATTATAAAGCTACAATCGAAAATATAGCAAGTGCCAAAGCAAAACTGTCGTACATCGAGATAAAAGCAAAAGAAAAAGGGTATCCGCTTTATCTTATCGTAGACGAATATGACAACTTCACAAATGTCATACTGAGTGAACACGGGCAGAAAATGTTTCACGACCTGACACATGCCAGCGGTTTCTACCGGGAATACTTTAAACAGTTCAAAGGAATGTTCGACCGGATTTTCCTGATGGGGGTCAGTCCTATCACTTTGGATGATTTATCGAGCGGTTATAACATCGACTGGAATATCTCGACCGACGAAACTTTTAACGCAATGATGGGATTCGATGAAACAGATGTTCGTGAAATGTTTCATTATTACCGGCAAAACGATATGCTGACAGGAGACATAGATACAATGATCGCAGAAATGAAGCCGTGGTATAATAATTATTGTTTCGCTCGAATGGCATTGGATAGCGACCGGGTGTTCAATTGTGACATGACACTTTATTATCTGAATTATCAGATACAGAAACATCGCGCCCCCGAAGATATGGTCGATAAAAACATTCGTACGGATTACAGCAAACTCAAAATGCTTGCCCGTATCGACCATGACAGTTCACAGGAAGGAAGCCGCATGAGCACTATTGAAGAGATTGCAGCTAAAGGGGAAATACTGGTCGACCTACACACCTCTTTCCCGGCAGAAAAAGTAACGGATATCGATAATTTCAGAAGCCTGCTTTATTATTACGGTCTGCTCACGATGTGTGGCACACATGGCAACCGATTAAAAATGTGTATCCCCAATAATTGCGTACGTGAACAATACTTTGGTTTCCTGCGCGATTATTATCAACAGTTTCATACAATAAACCTTTCTCACCTGAAAGATTTAATAGACGACCTCGCCTACGACGGCCAATGGAAACCGTTTTTCGAATCCATCGCCCTCGCCTATCGTGAGAATTCTTCCGTACGTGATGCTATGGAAGGAGAAAGGAATCTGCAAGGTTTCCTGAAGGCATATCTGGCACTCGCTTCTTATTACCTGGTAGAACCGGAACTGGAAATGAATTACGGTTACTGCGATTTCTTTTTATTACCCGACAAAAAACGGTATCCCGATATCGGACACAGCTACATACTGGAATTAAAATATGCCGCACGCACGGCAACCGATGCCGAACTCGAAACGCAAGCAGAAGAAGGACGCCGCCAACTATTACAATACAGTAAAGACAAAATCGCTTTACAATTGGCCAAAGACACAACGCTCCATTTGATACTGCTTCAATTCCGGGGTTGGGATTTGATTAAGTGCGAAGAAATAGCTTCCTGCTAACAATCTTCACCGGATGATAGCTTTCAAAACGCTATCATCCCAACACCTTATTCTTAGCGATTGTTGCCTGAAATTCTTTCAGGTAAAACGGCTCGAAATAAGCGACATCCTCAAACTTGTTTCCGGCAAATGCTTTTTCAGACAAGGTTACCATATTAACAGCCAACGGGTGGATGTTATCGATAAAGAGAGCATTCGGAGAAGTAATCACCTCCCGGCATTTGGCTGCACCGTTCCCAAAGAAACAAACTTTCCCTTTTTCCAGCCAGGAAGCATAAGTATCTGCATCTACAATATCAGCAGACGTTTCGCGAACCGTCTTCAAATTAACATCATAGATAGCTGCATACACCTCCATCCGACGGGCATCGAGCATGGCGCAATACAAACAGTCGGACGCATTATTTTGCTGTTCCAATGCGGCAACAGCCAACACTTCCAGCGTAGGAATACTGATCAGAGGTATGCCGTAACCGAAACACAAACCTTTGGCTACCGATACGCCGATACGCAATCCGGTATAAGATCCCGGACCACTGCTGACTGCTACTGCATCCAGCTTCAATCCTTTTTCTTTGGTTACCGCAATAGCCTCTTCCACATAAACACCCAGCAAAGCGGCATGCGACGGACCTTCAAATGAACTCTTTTCAAAAAGCACCTCACCATCAGCCGATAAAGCGACGGAACACACCGAGGTCGATGTTTCAATATTTAAAATACAAGACATAATAGTTGACAGTTGACGGTTGACAAGTGACAGATATTTTTCAATAGAACTCCGCTGTTCATCAACCGGATTAATTGGTCGCAAAAGTACAAAAACGTCTTTATACGAATGAGAAAATAACGAACTTTTTATACATAGAGCCAAATAATTGTCAACCGTCAACTGTCAACTGTCAACTGAATAAGCTATCTTTGCACAAATTTTTAGAACAATGATACAATCAATGACTGGATTCGGCAAGGTTACAGCCGAACTTCCTTCAAAAAAGGTAACCGTAGAAATAAAAGCACTCAACAGCAAACAACTGGATTTATCAACCCGCATCCCTTCTATCTACAAAGACAAGGAAATGCAAATCCGTAGCCAGCTGCTTCAGTCGCTTGAACGGGGTAAGGTCGATTTCAGCATTTATATCGAATATATAGGAAAAGATACTCCTACCCAGATCAACCTTACCGCTTTTGAAAGTTATTACAGCCAGGTTAAGGATATTGCAGAAAAACTGAACATTGCACTTCCGACTGACTGGTTCCAGACATTACTAAAAATGCCGGACGTTATCAAATCTGAAATTGTAGAAGTAGACGAAAGCGAATGGGAAGTTGTTTTCAATGCGGTAAAGGGAGCCATCAAACATCTTTGTGACTTCCGCATCCAGGAAGGCGCCATGCTGCAAAAGTTATTTGAAGACAAAATCGGTAATATCGCCCGCCTGCTGACCGAAGTGGAAGAATATGAAGGCGAACGCATCGAAAAGATCAAAGCCCGTATCATGGACAACCTCGAAAAGGTAGCCAACCAGGATTACGACAAGAACCGCTTCGAGCAGGAAATGATCTATTACATCGAAAAACTGGATGTGAACGAAGAAAAGAACCGTCTCGACAACCATCTGAAATATTTCATCAGTACTATGAAAGACGGGCACGGACAGGGAAAGAAGCTCGGTTTCATCGCTCAGGAAATGGGACGCGAAATCAACACGCTCGGTTCGAAAAGCAACCATGCGGAAATGCAGAAAATTGTCGTTCAGATGAAAGACGAACTGGAACAAATCAAGGAACAGGTACTAAACGTATTATAATATGGCTGGTAAATTAATTATATTCTCCGCCCCGTCAGGCTCAGGTAAATCAACCATCATCAACCATCTGTTAAAACAGAACCTGAACCTGCATTTCTCTATCTCGGCAACAAGCCGTGCACCGCGCGGAACAGAACAGAACGGTGTGGAATATTATTTCCTGACTCCCGACGAATTCCGGGCCCGTATCGCTGCCGGTGATTTTCTGGAATATGAGGAAGTATATACCGATAAATACTACGGCACATTGAAAAGTGAAGTGGAACGCCAACTGAACGAAGGCAACAACGTCATATTCGATGTGGACGTTGTCGGCGGATGCAACATCAAAAAGTTTTATGGTGACCGTGCTCTTTCAGTATTCATCCAGCCGCCCAGCATCGCCCATCTGCGTGAACGTCTGGAAGGACGTGGAACGGATGCTCCCGAAGTGATCGACAGCCGTATCGCAAAAGCGGAATTCGAACTGGGATTTATTCCTCATTTCGATGTCTGCATCGTAAACGACGACCTTGCGACAGCACAGGCCGAAGCAGTGGAAGTAATAAAGGATTTTCTGTCTAAAGAATGAATAACAACAGACAATTATCACGTAAATGGGGATATATTTTCGTACTGACCGGAATCGCGGCATTGGGAACCTGCATTGCAGGCCTCATTTATAAAGAATATCTCATTGCATTTGCAACCGGACTCGTATTCGGCGTACAGGCATTCAACTTTATAATGTGGAAGAAACAACGGTAAAGGAAAACAACAAACTGAAAACCGGAATCTTTTCCGGTTCTTTCAACCCGGTTCACATCGGTCATTTGGCCCTGGCCAACTGGCTGTGTGAGTTTGCGGGGTTGGACGAACTCTGGTTTGTTATCACGCCTCATAACCCGCTGAAGAAACGCGACGACCTGATGGATGACCGGCTCCGGCTCGAACTGGTCGAAGCTGCCATTGCCGGATATACCAAATTCCGTGCCAGCGATATCGAGTTTACGCTCCCCCAACCGACTTACACGATCGACACCTTACGTATCCTCGACCGTACATATCCCGACCGCGAATTTCATTTTATAATGGGGGCCGACAACTGGTCGTTAATCAATCGCTGGAAAGAATCGGAAACGTTAATCACCAACTATCCTATCCTGATTTATCCACGCAAAGGATACGAAATCAACATTCCCGGCAACCTTCCCGACATCCGTAAAGTTGATGCCCCGCTGATGGAAATATCCTCCACATTTATACGCGAATCACTGAAAGCCGGCAAAGATGTACGCTTCTTCTTGCCGGAAGCAATACGTAACCATAAGTGCTTTTCTAATATATAATTAAGTAAACTACTACTCACTTTTATCCAATAAGTGAGAAAAGTTTTGTACTTTTGCGCCGTATTATACAAAATAATAGCGTAATGAATCTATTAGAACTGAGTGAACAGGAAATCATAAGACGCAATAGCATGGAGCAATTGCGCCAAATGGGGATAGAACCGTATCCCGCTGCTGAGTACGTAACAAACGCATATTCCAATGAAATAAAGGCATCTTTTAAAGACGATGCAGAACCTCGTCCTGTAACTATTGCAGGCCGTATCATGAGCCGCCGTATTATGGGTAAGGCTTCATTCATGGAGTTGCAGGATTCGGAAGGCAGAATACAGGTATATATTTCCCGTGATGATATCTGCCCGGGTGAAGACAAAGATTTATATAACGTCGTTTTCAAGAAGCTGCTCGATATCGGAGACATTGTAGGAATCAAAGGCTTTGTATTCCGTACGCAAATGGGTGAAATCTCCGTTCATGCACAGGAATTGACGGTATTATCCAAATCACTCAGACCGCTGCCTATCGTTAAATACAAAGACGGCGTAGCTTATGACGGATTTAACGATCCCGAACTGCGTTACCGTCAGCGTTACATCGACCTGATCGTAAACGATGGCGTAAAGGATATTTTTATGAAACGTGCAAAAGTGATCAAAACAATGCGCGCCGTACTCGACGAAGCCGGATATACGGAAGTAGAAACTCCGATCCTTCAGTCTATCGCCGGTGGTGCAAGTGCACGTCCGTTTATCACGCATCATAACTCATTAGATATTGACCTTTATCTGCGTATCGCTACCGAACTATATCTGAAAAGACTGATCGTCGGCGGTTTCGAAGGGGTTTACGAAATCGGGAAAAACTTCCGTAACGAAGGTATGGACCGGACGCACAACCCGGAATTTACCTGCATGGAATTGTATGTCCAATATAAGGATTACAACTGGATGATGAGCTTCACGGAGCAGCTGCTGGAAAAAATATGTATGGCTGTCAACGGTACATGCGAAACCGTAGTCGACGGCAAGACTATCAGCTTCAAGGCTCCTTTCCGTCGCTTACCTATCTTGGAAGCCATTAAGGAAAAGACCGGCTACGACCTGGAAGGCAAGAACGAAGATGAAATCCGTTCAATTTGTAAAGAATTGAAGATGGAGATCGACGAAACAATGGGTAAAGGCAAGTTGATCGATGAAATCTTCGGAGAATTCTGTGAAGGTACATTTATCCAACCGACATTCATTATCGACTATCCGGTTGAAATGAGCCCGCTTACTAAAATGCACCGCAGCAAACCGGGATTGACTGAACGTTTCGAATTGATGGTGAACGGAAAAGAGCTGGCAAACGCTTACAGCGAGCTGAACGACCCGATCGACCAGGAAGAACGTTTCAAAGATCAGTTGAAGTTGAGTGAAAAAGGGGACGATGAAGCGATGTTCATCGACCAGGACTTCCTGCGCGCACTGCAATTCGGTATGCCTCCTACATCCGGTATCGGTATCGGTATCGACCGTTTGGTCATGTTGATGACCGGCCAGACTACTATTCAGGAAGTATTGTTCTTCCCGCAAATGCGTCCGGAAAAAACAGTAAAGAAAGATGCTGCCGACAAATACGTAGCATTAGGTATCGATGAAGCCTGGGTTCCGGCATTACAGAAAGCCGGTTATCTGACTGTCGACACGCTGAAAGAGGTGAACCCTAACAAGCTGCGCCAGGAACTTTGTGAGATAAACAAGAAGTATAAGCTGGAACTGCAAAATCCTGCGGCCGAAGAAGTGGAAGCATGGATTGCCAACGCAGCCAAATAAAAGGGAATGCTATGAAATTACCCGGTAAAATTGCAATAATGGGAGGTGGTAGCTGGGCTACCGCCTTAGCCAAGATTGTACTTTCTACACAGGATAGTATTAACTGGTATATGCGCCGGCAGGACCAGGTTGACGATTTTTTAAAGACGGGACACAACCCCAGTTATCTGTCTGCCGTAAAGTTCGATACGGACAAAATAAAATTCTACACGGATATTAACGATGCGATTAGCGATTCCGATACGCTAATCTTTGCGACTCCATCTCCGTTCCTGAAACAACATTTAATGAAGGTGACGACCCCGCTGAATGACAAATTCATCATCTCGGCCATCAAGGGGATTGTACCGGACGAGAACATGTTGATTGCCGACTATTTCACGGAATATTATAATGTACCTATGGAAAACATCGCAGTAATCGGCGGTCCGTGTCATGCGGAAGAGATTGCGCTCGAACGTCTTTCCTATATCACATTAGCCTGTTCCAATATCGACAATGCACGTGCCGTCGCCCATGTATTCCAGAATCAATATCTGAACAACTATTGTTGTAAAGATGTTAGAGGAATAGAATATGCTTCTGTTTTAAAGAATGTATATGCGATTGTTGCCGGTATCTGTCACGGGATGAAATATGGAGACAACTTCCTGGCAGTATTTATCTGTAATGCAATCGAAGAAATGCGTAATTTCCTCAATTCCGTACACAGCCTGGAACGCGACGTAACCGACTCGGTTTATCTGGGAGACCTGCTGGTGACAGCTTATTCCCGTTTCAGTCGTAACCGTACGTTCGGGACGATGATTGGAAAAGGATATTCCGTCAAGATTGCCCAACTGGAAATGGAAATGATTGCCGAAGGATATTACGGAACCAAATGTATCCACGAGATAAATGAAAAGTATAAGGTAAACATGCCGATTCTGGACGCCTTATACGATATATTATATGAAAGAAAATCGCCGACTACCGTTATACGGCAGTTGACAGAAACATTTAAGTAGGTATGAAAAACATCAGTATTAACATTGACAAAGCACTGGGCGCTGTTACAAAAGAACAGGTTTACGCACAGGAAGCCAAGGCAAACGAATGTATTGCCACTTTACATAACGGAAACGGAGCTGGTAACGATTTTCTGGGTTGGTTACATCTCCCCTCTTCTATCACGGATGCTGAATTAACAGACATCGAGAACACGGCCAACGTGCTTCGTTCTAAATGTGAAGTTGTCGTTGCCATCGGTATCGGCGGAAGCTATCTCGGCACAAAAGCCGTTGTCGAAGCATTGAACAACAGCTTCGACTGGTTGCAGTCTGACCGTAAGAACCCGGTTGTTCTCTATGCCGGACAGAATATCGGTGAAGATTATCTGTATGAACTGTGTGAAATACTGAAAGGTAAACAATTCGGTCTGATTAACATATCCAAATCGGGAACAACAACAGAGCCTGCCCTGGCATTCCGTATGCTGAAGAAGCAACTGGAAAATGCAGTCGGCAAGGAAGAAGCAAAACACCGTATTGTTGCCATTACTGATGCCAAAAGAGGTGCCCTTCGCACATTGGCAGACCAGGAAGGTTACAAGACATTTATCATTCCTGATAATGTAGGCGGACGTTTCTCCGTACTGACTCCGGTCGGTTTGCTGCCTATCGCAGTGGCAGGTATCAGTATCCGCGACCTGGTTGCCGGTGCCGTATCTATGGAGAAGGCTACAGGTATTGAAGTTCCTTTCAATGAAAACCTGTCGGCTATCTATGCTGCAACCCGCAACGAATTATATAAGAGCGGCAAGAAGATTGAAATCCTTGCTAACTTCCATCCGAAACTTCATTACATCGGCGAATGGTGGAAACAGCTGTACGGCGAAAGCGAAGGTAAAGACGGAAAAGGTATTTTCCCGGCATCTGTCGACCTGACAACCGACCTTCACTCAATGGGTCAATGGATTCAGGAAGGCGAACGCATCATCTTCGAAACAGTTATCTCTGTTGAAAATCCTTCACACAAAGTTGAAGTCCCGACAGACGAAGCCAACTTGGACGGTCTGAACTTCCTTGCCGGAAAACGTGTAGACGAAGTAAATAAGATGGCAGAACTGGGAACTCAGCTGGCACACGTAGACGGTGGTGTTCCAAACATCAAAATCACGATGCCGGAAGTAAATGCTTATTACATCGGCCAGTTGTTCTACTTCTTCGAGAAAGCCTGTGGAATCAGTGGTTATATGCTGGGCGTCAATCCGTTCGACCAACCGGGTGTCGAAGCATACAAAAAGAACATGTTCGCGCTGCTGAACAAGCCGGGATATGAAAAGGAAAGCGAAGCAATCCGTGCACGGTTGTAATTAGGCAATTAGCACCATCCTTACATACTAAAAAAGAGGGTGTGTCAAAACTCTCTTTTTAACAAAATCACCCTTGCTACAGATATCTGTGACAGGGGTGATTTTCATATTTTTGGTGTTTTGACACATCCCCTTTTTTATTCAAATCCAACAGCTCTATTGAACTCTATTGGTTGATGACCGGTTGCCACGAGAGAATGAAAGGATTTTCCTTTGTACCCAGTACACCTTTGTTAGTGAACAAAAACGTCTCATCCGCCTTGTAAATGCCACTGGCCTGTTGGCTATAGTACAAAAAGTAGACCGGTGCAGTTTCGCCTTTTTTGCCACGAATATCGAACTGAAATAACTGTTTCCCATCTACTTCTAACGGCGAACCAACACCTCGGCATTCATCACCGACGAAGGCAGCCAACTGATCCGAAGACCTAGGTTCAAACGGCAGTTGTACGTTCAACGCTACAGTAGCCGTCATTACCTCCGGATACTTGCCTGCCTCTTCAAATGGTGGAACAATCGGTTCGGAGAGCTTCCCATACGATCCGTTCTGCTCGAATTCGAACAACTCGTTACATACATACAACTTCTTGTTTTTGGCACTGTAATACTTCAACGTCACTTTCTGGGTTTCCGAAGCATTACCCCGGATATAGAGGAAGAACAATCGTTCTCCCTCGTACACCTGCGATCTCACCATTCCCCGACATTCATTACCGATGAAAGCAGATATTTCGTCCGAATCATCGGCATACGCTTCAAGAAACTCAGACAGCCGAATCGTGCCCGTCATGCTGAATTGGAATACACCGCTTGCCGGGACTTCTTCTTCCCATTTCGGTTCCGGATCATCTTCCTTCAAATCCAATTCCCATATCGGTTTCTCCACCACTGTCGGCATCAGTTCTTCTTTGTCATCCTGACAGCCCACCACACATGTGGAGGCTATCAAGATCATTATATAACATAGATAGTGTTTCATCTTACTGCTGTATTATCGTTTACTAAGTTTATAAACATGTTTTTCGCCATTGATCACAACTACCGCCATGTAGACACCTTTCGGCATATCGGTATTCACATCGATGCGGTACTGGAAATAACTGTCGCTCGTAGTCTTCGTCTGATAGCGGTGAAGCATTTGACCTGCCATTGTGTAAAGTATGATCTCTACACGGTCACCAGTATTTGTACGGAGCATGAAATTCAGTTCCTGGTCAAACGGATTCGGGTAAACCGAAATCTCCAAGTCGTTCACGAAGTCGATAATCATCGGTTGGTTAATGTCACCTCTTACGCTATTGGGCGCATAATCCAACATGGGAGAAGTCTCCGCAATGACCTCGCCACCCCGTTCAAGGGCAAATGAGATACCTTCACTGCTTTCTCCTCCTACGCTGAGGAAGAAGAGAGGTTCGCCATCTGCCGGACGTTCCATTACCATCGCTTCACCTCTCAATTCTCCGTCTGCGTATGCCAACAAGCGGTCACCAATATGAAGAGGCAAACTACCCGCCACCGTAGCTACAACTGACATATTGCTTGCGTACTGTCCGGCAATACTCGAAATGCCTTCCGTCTGTATAGCCACTGCACGGGTTGCCAAGGCACTACGTGTCGTTGTTCCGGCAGTTACTTCCGGATAGGTCAAAGTTGTAGCTTTCTTGCTGTTCAACATATAACCTTTACCCGGTTCCATATAAGTCAGGCTACCCAACCAACCGGCTCCTTCGTTGTACATTGCAAAGCGATCTTGCGATTTGATGATATCACCTTCCGTAGCCTCAAACCCCGCCAAGGCTTCTGTGATCGGCAAGTTTACAGTCGGCAAGTAGGCAATGTAGTTCCAGTTCGGACGGATATTCAATGTCAGGTTCTCCGCACCATGGATAGCAGAACCAGCCACGCTCAATTTCTGTACCACCGGCGATTCAAGCAAGAACATGTGCCGGTTGTCAAACTTCAACGTGTTGTCCGGGTTATTGTTCACCCATTTTTTACGATTGCCGTCATATTCCATATAAACACCGTTCGTCTCATCCTTCACCTTTTCATCCCCTTCAAAAAGAGCTTTGTTCAGGATGTTTACCGGCGTGGAGAACAACTCGCTCGCCACATTGTAGGAGATCCAGTTCCATCCCTTGATCAACTGGATATTTTGTACCACACGTTCTTCCGCATCGAAGATAACCGGAGTAGAAACTGTCCCTTTTACCACATCGCAATCAAAAGCAATCTCTTCGGTCGGATAAGCTGTATAAACCAAACCTGTGCTGGCATCCCACGTGCGGAACTCGATCTGGTTCGCATTCAGATGTTTCTCATTACTGTAAACCGTCAAGAAGGTAAACCACATATCCTTTGCCTTCAGATACTGGCTGTTTGCCACACCAATACAACGGCCAGTCATGTCAAACGCAGCCAACATATCTTCGGCATCTGCCGAGAAAAGGTTGTTGATGCGGACACGTCCATAAATATTCATATTATACTTGAAATCCCCCGGATTGACCGTCCAGTCCGGCTGTTCGTCAAACACTTTCAACGTGACAGGCAACGATTCAGCTACGTTGTTGTCGCCTTTGACATAGATCACTTCGTCGTAGCGGCCTACGTTTGTCCCTTCGTCTATTGTGAAAGTAATCGCTGTCCGTCCCTGCGGTTCGATGGTACCGGATTCCGGCATGGCATCCAACCAAGCGGGCAGGCCTTCAATCTTGAAGTTTTTGGCTGTTCCGCCCAAGTTCTCCACATCGACGGTGAATGACATCGTTGCATTCAGCTTCTTCTCTTTCGTTATGGATTTCTGGCTCCACTTCAATTGGTTGCGGTCGATGTAGGCACTCCAGGTCACCGGGCTTTCCATCAGGTTGCCGTTCAGGTCGCTCACGTCCTTCACGGTAAAGTTGATGGTCGTCTTCTCGATAGCTTCCGGTGTATCCATCAGGTTGATGACCAAAGCGTCTTTGTTGACAACAAACGTGAAAGGGATAGACGTTTCAGGTCCTTTCTTGCATACGGGGGCCACTTCGCTGGTTGCCACGGCTTTTTCCAATGTGACCAAGGTCGAGTCGGTCACCAAATCTTCCCCGCTGTAGACCAGTTCCTGGATGTTCGCGCTGTTCTTGATATACTTGCTGAATGGCAAGAACATCATCAAGCCCATTTCTGTACCGTCCGGCGATACGTTGTAGTTGCTGGAGATCGTCGAGGCCGGCAACGCCATGTTCCAGATACGCAATTCGTCGATCGCTCCGTCAAGGAACATATCCGTGTGGCTGACCATCTGTTCTGTTTCCGTCCAGCGACGCGCGCCGGCATAGAGTTCGGTAGAGCTGAACCCGCCTACGTTTGAAGCGTCGAAATAGCTGTTCAACACACCGTCCATAAAGATCTGGGCATTACCAGCCGTCCGGTTCACGGTCAATACGAAGTGATGCCATGCACCATCGCGGAAGCTGCCCGATACCTTTTGTTCGTACCCGTTGTTGCGGAACAAGAGTTCGTTGTTCACGAAACCGACGAATACCTTATCCCTATTCCCGTCAGCCTCTTCGCCGATCCCCTTTCCGTTGGCTACTAATGTGGCGTCTCCTTTCTGTCCGGCTGCTGCCTTGAACCAGAACTCTAACGTGTAGTCACTTGTGTTTGGCAAGGCGATTTTGGATGTCTTGACGCTCATGATGGCGTCCTTGCCGTTGAAAGCGATGGACTTGCCGTCCTGTGTGCTCCAGGTCGTGCCATACATATAGGCGGTGGCCCCTTGCGCCTTGTCTGTTGCCATGTCACCCTTGCCTTCGTTCATCCGGTAGTAGGCGAGCAATCCGGATTCGCGTCCGGTGTAGATGCGCAGCGAGTTGGCGATCAGGTCTGTCATGCCGATCACTTTGGTCCAGAGACGTGCTTCGTGCATTTGTCCAGCAAAGAAGTGGCCGCCCTTCATGCTCCGTCCGAACAGGATTTCTCCGCTTCCGCTGTACGGAACGGTCTGTAGGCCGGTGATCACCTCCTGCCCGTTGTGGTAGGCAGACAATTGCTGGTTGGCAGCGCGGTAGGTCATGGCGATGTGCGACCATTCGTTCTGTTTCAGATTCAATACCTTGGAGGTATATTCAGATTCACCGATGCGGACTTTCAGGCAGTTCTCTTTCGTCACGGTCAGTTCCAGCGCGTTGGCGGTGTTGCCGTGGCTGAAGAGCGTCATTTCCTGTCCGACGGCAGAAGGATTGATCCACATTTCCACCGTGATGTCTTTGGCTTCGAGGTTGCGTGTCACTTGGGTGGCGAGGTATGAGCTGCGTCCGTCGAACGTCAACGCGGTCGAGTGGTCGCCGTTGGAACCGTTGCGGGTTCCGGTCACGCGGAAGTTCTTCACCTCCGTCATGTAGCCCTCGGCAATCGGTTCATTGAAGGTCAAGCGGATTTCGTCGCCTACGTTCAGGATGCCGTCTGCCGGTTCGATATTCCCGAAGACAACCGGCCGTTTCGTGTCTTTCACTCCGGTGATGACCGGCGATTCCTTCGTCACGAACTCGTTGCCCACCTTCGAGAAGCTCACGGCACGGATATCGTAGTTCTGGTCTTCCGCCCCGAAGAAACGGGTTGAAATGGTCGCACCGTCGATGAACGCCTTTTCTCCGGATGCTTCTTCATAGAACGTGGTGTCGGTGAAGAAGCTACAAATGTTGGTCCAGCGCGTGTCGGCTTCCGACGATGCCTTGTACTGCACTTCGATATGGTGGAATCCTTGGAAGTTCACGTCGAACCCGTCGATGGTCAACGGCAGGTAGTACTTGCCGGTTGAGTCGGTCGGCGAGTTGGTGTTCAGCGTCCACTTGTCGGTCGGGCTCTTGATGTTGATGTCCGACGACGACGGGATGAAGTGGGCGGAGATATAGACCGTGTCGGCAATGATTTCCTGGAAGCCGGTCGGGTCGGCCTGGCATTGCGAGCTTAACACGATTGCCAGGTCTTCATAGTCATACTCCGTTCCCCGACGGATTTCCAGCGTCTTTTGCAAGACTTCGCCATAGTCGACCAAGATACCGCGCTTGTCGGCCAAGGGCACACCATCTATCGAGAACTTTGCCCCTTTCTGGTTTTGTGCATCTACGATCGAGAGGTTGAAGTAGCAACCTTCAGCCGCTTCCGATTCGTTGTAGAGGTTCAGTACGAATGTGGCGGCCTGGTCGGACGGCACGTTGGAAACAACCGGCTTTTCGGTCGAGATCTTCGGATTTTCAATGCGCAAGGTAGGCGCATTGAGCCGTGTGCCCGGTTGGTAATATTCCGTCAGCAATTCGCCTTCATACGGACAACTGGTCGCACCGCCTTTCGTACGGAACACGAAGCTGCCGAACTGTTTCCCGCTATACTTGTTCAAGCTGTCAGCGATGATCGTGTTGAAGTCTCCTTTCGGCGCCGGTGCCCGAAGAACGTCTACGCTCAGGTAATCGTCGTCACCCTCATCGGCCAATACGAAACCGATTGTATTGTTCTCTTCGGACGAAGACCCGCTTTCCGTGTCTTTCGTGCCATATCCCAATTCTTCGATTGAGACGACAAGACCGCATTTGTTTATCGTGAATCCCAAGTCTGTGAGCAATCCCCCACCGGAAATCAGATTGTAGGTATGGGTATGTTCGGTCATGTTCGAGGTCTGTTCGGAATATTCGACCATACCTCCGGCATGGAACGAGTAGTTATCGACCAAATCGCTGGCCGTTGCCTTTTCCCGTTCGTTCATTTCGAGCAGGCGTTCCCATTCCCGTAGGCTCTGGTTCAAGACATAAACCGAGTCGCACGTTCCGGTGAACGCTCCTGTCGGTAGGACGACCGTGTAGCTGTCGCCATCGGAGAGGTACCCGTCTTTCAGGTTGTCTTCTCCATAGCCCTCTTCGTCTGCCTTGCGGTGCGTGATGTAGACCGGTTGGTGGGTATTGTTGGCCATACTTTGCGCTTCCGACATCGTAGTCCCGTAGGGAGCAAAGAGTGAGTTGCGCACGGCGCGGATGTTATCCATCAGCGTGTTCTTGATATAGACCTGCGGATAGGAGAAGAAGGTCGAGTGCATGACTCCGACACTCAACGCTTTCCGTTTGGCGATGACATAACCGTCCGCTTCAATCAAAGGTGTCTGGACCTCCCCGTAGAGCGTCCCTTCTCCTTTCGCGTCTATCATACGTTGCCATTCGTCTTTCGCCATGATTGCGATTTCGTCGGCCGGCCCATACACGATATTGCTGGTCGTTCCTAAAAACAGGTCGCCATCCGCACCGACATAAATCGGGTCGTCGCTTGTCTGGTAGCGGTTGGTGATGGTGAGTGAAACAGATGATCCGTTTGCGTCACTGCTGGAGACTTCATGTTCTTCCTTGATACCGACTGTATTGATAATGTCGTTGGTCATCATCATGCCGATTCCGGTAGTTGTCGATACCCCGTAATAACCGTTGAGTGTCTCGCTTCCATGCTGGGCTTTCCCAGTTGCACGGGTAGAGTGGTAGGTATAGGTCTGCCCTGCCTCGCAATAGGAATAGCTGTGGCTTCCGGGAGGGTCGCGCAGGATGTTGAACAGGGTGATCGGGCCTGCCGATACGAAGCTCGTTCCGGAGACACGCAATCCCAAGATGTAGGCGGTCAATTGCGGTGCGGTGGTTCCTCCAACGGCAAAGTCCAACGTCTTTAAACCGCCAAAGTTTGCAGCGATGTCCGGGCTGTTCACCTCGATCTCTACTTCCACCACGCCAGTATCATCCAGTGTGGCGCTGCCCTGTGTCTGCGTATTCATTTCGTTCGTAATCTTCAACTCGCCGCCTTGTGTCGGTACCATGTCTACCACGACATCATCACCATTTTTTACGTTGTTGTAGTAGTAATCTTCGTGGCTGGAGACCCGGAAGATGTAGTTCGCTTCATGGAAGACCGGATGTCCGAACAGGTAGCTGCCCGTCTCCTTGTCGTAGAGCGTGACCTTCTGGTTGTCGCCATCCTTGGTCGTGGTCGTGAAGGTCTCGTCGCCGAAGTAGGCGAGCGCCTTTCCGCCCTTTCTATCCAACTGTTCGTAGGTCAGTACTGGGTTTACCCGATAATTATAGTTGTATTGGGCGTTGTAGGTAAACCGGTGGGCAGTGCCTTTGTCGTCCGTATATTCCGATGTCTGCTCGTCGAAACAGTTTGTCAGGTTAAGCGTCTGGCTCGTCCCGTTCAACAGGTTGTCGTAGCCTTTCACCTGGATTTCTTCTATCTTGTATTTTTCGGGGTAGAGCCAGGCGGTAAATTCGCCGGTAGCATTGTCGGCATGAATCAGGATTTCCGATTTCTTGTAATCGACCTTGTTCGTGTGCGAACCGTCGTAATGTTCCACCGTTTCGGTTTTCTCCTCGTTGCTCAGTTCAGCGGAGGCGTTTCCTTCCAATGTCAGTTTCAGGTAGATGTCATCGCCGAGGTTGTTCTTCGAGAGCGAGAAGCCTAATGGCTTGTTCTGTTCGACCGTACCGCCTGCCACGCGGCCGATCAGCTTCACCTTCGTCTGGTCCCAGAAGCGGACATCGGCCAGCGCTTCTTGGTAGTTGATGTTGCTGCCGTTGCTGTCCAACAGGCGGCCGTCGTTTTCGAACGTATGGTTGTGCTTTTCGACTCTCACCGTGTGTGTGCCGGAGGAAACCGTAAAGGTGAATTGCCCGTCTTTGCTGGATTTTACCGGTGCACCGCTTCCATCGGTCACGATCGTCCCGTCAACCGTGAAGGTCGCGTCCTGTACCGGGATGGAACTGTTTTCATAGAATACATACCCGCTGACCGTGATGCTGGAATTGTCCTTGAAGTCGATCCCGTTGACCACCGGTTGGCTGGAACCGAGCGTCGCGTTGATACTTGCCGGGGTGAATTGATGCCCCGGATAGCGAGGTGTGATCATATAGATACTTGAAGTACCGACGTAGGGCAACCCGCTGATCTGGTAGTTGCCGTTCGGACCCGTGAAGGCACGGAATCCCAATTGGTCATTGGTCGGATAGTCATCGGTAGGGGTCGCATTCGTCAGCAGGATGCGGTTCTTGTGGTAGTTCGTCCCCGTGTAGGCAAGGTCGTATGCCTCGTCTGATATCGGGTCGTTCAGGCGCCAGTAGCCGGTCAGCCCCTCTTCGTTTCCTTCCAGGATGCGGTTGTAGGTGTTGGAGACTTCTTTCTTTGTTTCGTCCAATGCTTTCGACCAGACGCGCACTTCGTCGATCTGGCCGGCGAAACCCTTGCCGGCTGTCACGTGTGCTGTCTCGCTTTTCGTGCCGATATTTCCGGAAGCGATTGTTTTAACCGCCTTTTCCCCGTCGATGTAGAGCCAAAGCGTCAGGTCGGTGTCGAACACGGCTGTCAGTTGCGTGAACTTGCCGGTGGGCAATGCCGCCTCTGCCTCGTACCACCTCGTTCCGCCGTTGGCGCTGATTGCCGCCTTGCCTTCCCGGATGCCGATGGCATAGCGGTCCCATTGGAAGAGCGTCACGTTCTGCCCGGCTTTTTGGGGTTTGACGAAGAGCTGGAGGGAGGCCTCTTCCGGCACCTCCATTTCGCTACGTGTCTGCATATAGCTGTTCTCGTTTCCGGCAAACGAAAGGCTCTGCCCGGCCTTAAGCTGGGGGTCTTTCGGTTCTGCCAATACCTCTGCGCCTACCACGGCATCGCCATACTTGAAGAGGATTTGCCCGGCAATCGTACCGGTGGGGCTGCGGAACCCGCGTTCGATGTCGGACTCTTCCCGGATGGTCTTATCAACGCATTTCAGGGTGGCGACTACGCGGTATTCATACATGATTCCGGGATGTCCCAGTTCGTGGTTGTAGATATAGGACGTTTGCGTGCCGCCGGTTACGGTTTGGAGCATTTTCCAATTGGCATCCTCGCCCTGTCCGGCCAGGTATTCCCGGCCAAGGATTTCGAAATTCTCGATCGGGTTCCCGTCTGTCTCCCATTGCACGGTGGTGCGGTTGGGATAGTAACCTTTGGAGGCGACGATGGAGGTGATCTTGCCTATTTCCGACGGCAGGATCGGCGCGTCCGGGTCGATGGTGGCGACGACCTCTTTCTGTGCCGTGTAGTTGTTGTTGCCCGGCTTGACATAGACGGTGTAGGTGTAGTTTACGCATGACACGTTCAGGTCGTCGATTATGTAGCCGTTTTTGAGGTCTTCCTCTGTAACCGGTATTTCATCCGTTTTCGTGTTGTTCCCGCCATAGTCCATCGTCCGCTTGACGATTACTTGTGCGCCATCTGTCCAAACTTTGTTGTCCGTTTTCGTGTCCAGCGTCCAGGATATCTTGGCTTGCTGGCTTGATTCCCAGTTCAGGCGTTCGGCGGTGGCGGTGGCGACGTTTTGATGGGACATCGTTTTTTGGATTGAATTGGACTTAACGTATCTCCATTCCCATAAACTGGCGTGGTTACGACGAAGACGGTAGTAAAGCGTCCCGTTCAAATTATCTGCGCCCGTATTGTCTGTCAGGGAATAGTTGGTTTGCCCTTTGTTAAACTCGATTGTACCGACTGATTTCACGTTTTGTGTGAATCCATTATCGGAGGCACGTTGTACTTCAAAAAGTCCAGTTCCGAAGTCGTCCGCATTATTATCTCCTGTGATAGTCCAACTGACTTCGGTATTTCCATTTGCAACATCCTTCAGTTGGATTGTTTCCGGGTAGCGGAACGGTAACAGCTTGATAGTTACCGAACGTTGTGTATGTGCATAAGGGTGCAATTTGTAATGATACGTGAATTTCACATCCCTGCCTGTGTTCCGTATATCATAGTCTTTGCTACCGGTAAGTGCTGTGCTTACTTTATTACTTTCACTATCCCACTGAATACGGGAGTCGTCTTTCGGAGTTGAAAGACCGGAATATGTCACCGTGTATTTACCTGGTGTCTGCGACATGGCATAACTTAGTTGTGGGGTATTGAATGTACCGCCACTACAAGAAGTAGGGGATCCTTCCAGTTCTTGTATTCCATTGCCATCACCATTATAATCGACATTCAGTTGTACCTTAAACTCCAATGTTTTTCCTGCAAATTTAGAAGGAATATACCAGCGGAAAGAAACTTTGGTTATGACAAACTTCTCTCCTTCATTTATCGTTTCTTCTGGAAAATAGTAGCGTTCTTCTCTATTATAAGGAAAAGCTTTCCAATTACCATATCTATCTTGAATATAAGGAAAACCATCTTCATAATGAGAAGCGTTATAAACACTTACCCATTTATCCCCGCCATCTTGCCAACTGTCTTCCTTTTCGATAGTCGAAAAGTTTAATGCTTTTTCCCAAGATCCTTCACCGGCGACTTTTACCCATAGCCAGCCTTCATGAATGCCTTCGTCATCACCATCGGATTCATAGACCGGCAAATCCAATTGGACATATCCTTCTGTTGCAATACGGTCGGTCAGTCTTGCCCGGCTCGGATTTAAATAGTTGCTTGCTCCAGCCTGCTGCCCGATCGCCAGCAGCACCATCCAAAGCAACCAAACCCCGAATCTAAGGCGCATCCGCCTCTTTTCGGGGTCTCTTTTTAAATGTATATCAGTATTCATTTGTTTGTTCTTAAATTAGGTGTATTTGTCTTTTTTTGCCTCACGCCGGCATTGCGTTAGAGTTGACGCATGCCCTGCGTCAGAGCTAACGCCGGTATTGCGTCAACCCTAACGCAGGATGTGCGTCACTCTATCTCTGGACGATCATTGTCGTCTGCCGGTTTGCCTCCTACATAAATCAGGGTAGAGACGCTACGTGGGGCTTTCAAACCAACGTTGCCCTTGCTGTATTGTGTGGTAACAGTCAGCGTGTATTCGCCATCCGTAAGTGTACCCGGAAGAAGCAGTGTCAGTTCAGACGGCTTGTTGATCGTGATGTCGTCGTTGTCGATTTTCGTCACTTCGCCCTTGTCGTTGGTCAGGGTGACGCCTACCGACGGGTCGTCGCCCATGACCTTAAGCATCGCACCACGCACGAAGATGTTTTTGCCTGCCGTAGCGGATCCATCCTTACGTCCGGTCTTGCGGTCTTCAACTTCGAGGATATACATCACGTTCGCCTTCTCGCCGAGGATCGAGACGAGAGTTTCTTTGATGCCTTCGCGCATCTCCTGCCCTTGTGTGAGGGCAATGTAGACAGAGTTTTTCTCCGGATTCCACTTGCCTCCTTCGACCACTCCGAGGAACTTTGCCACAGCGTAGAACAGCCCGGTGTTAACCTGCTTGCCTTCAAGCAGGGCATCAAGCACGATGCGGTGGTAGAGGTCGACCACGTGGCGAAGCGTTTCGGGCTGCAGCCCCGTGTTGGCGTTGAACATCTTTTCGAGGATGTCTTCCTTGTTCATCGCGCCAGCCGATTCGAGCAGCAGGATCTTGTCTGTCTTGTTGTCGGCGGTGACCGCGTTGTCCGCCAACCAACCTTTCAAGGTGTGTTTCATACTGATGAAATAATTATGTGAATTAATAAATATTTTGCTTTTTCGTTGGCAGTTGTAAAAGTGGTGAAAGTGTCCGTAACAGATGTGACAAATAATCCCTTGGGGTGATAAATGTTCCCTCTAATAGCATTTTTTCGGGTACGGGGACTATTTGTCATGATATCCGTGACAATTTGCGCCAACCGTTCCGGCATAAGGTTGGCGGATGAAGAAACGTTTGTGTTCCTTTGCAGATGAGTATGGATTTATAGAACAAATAGCTTATGGGTATGATACAAATAACGGCGGGCGGGGGAATCCCCGAAACAGTCATTTTGAGTGCAGGCGAGGTCTTGTTGCTCGTGATCGTGTTTTTAGTCTTGATCGATATTATTTTCCTTTTGGTGATGAAATACAAATATGTTGTCGGACTGAAGAACCGCAAGCTGCGGGAGTTCATCGAGAAGTTGCTGCTGAGAAAAGATGTGAAAAGGGATGGGTGAAGTTGGTTAAACTATTGTTATATTTGTGCTCACTAAAATAGAGGCTTCACACAGATTTCGTGGAGGCACCCAATCGAATAAAATAGAAAATGAAACATAGATTTTATACATATTTAATCATCTTATTTGCCTTCTATCCGGTATATACTCTTCAGGCTATACCTTCGGCACAGCCTGAAGAGTATATACCGGATAGTTTGCTAACCGTCCAAGCGATACGAAACGCCGCCCTTTCTGATCCCGACCGGGCGTTGCTGTTGCTGAACGAGGCGGAAAAGAGGAAGTCGTTTCCGCAATACCAAATCGACTGGACACGGGCGCAGATCTACGGAGGCCCCAAGCGGATGGAACGCATGGCTGCAAAGTGGGGAAAGCGGGTGTTGGAAAACGACTCGGTGCTCAACAATCCCCAATACTACTTCAATATGTGCAAGAACCTGATCGAGTCGATGATCGCCACCCGCGACTACGAAGAGGCGATGAAATATGCCCGCTCGATGATTGACGTGATTGAGCGTTCGGGCAATTCGACTTCCAACCATCATAATGCCTATTGGGCGATAGCACGCGTCTACCGAGCGATGGGCGATCCGGGTGAGGCCTACACCTATATGAACGAGGCGATCCGTTTCTGCCGTGAACAAATAGACATCAAACGGAAACGGGAACATCCGATTGTCTCGGACGAATTAAAGCTACTGCTTTACAAACAGAACCTCGCGGACTGGCAACAGGAAGATGGGCGGACGGCAGATGCCCTGAAAACGACCCTCTCCATGCAGGAGGAAATCGAACGGCTGCGCCCGTTGAAAGGCGGCGCATTCCCGCATAAGATACCCGATGCCTCCTTCAAGGCAAAGGAAGGGATTATAGCCGGAAAATTAGCTTACCTCTACGTGCTGGCGGGGCAGGCCGGCAAAGGACGGGAATGGTTCGAAAAGTTGCAGGAGAACCCGTTGGCAGGTCGCAATCCGGACTTGGTCCGCCTGGAAATCGAGTACTACAAACATACGCACGAATATGGCAAACTGGTCGGAAAAGCCTATCGGCTGACTGATCCGGTGGCCTACGATGACAGCATTCACGAACAACGCAAGGAAGCGTGCCTGCTGTTGGCGGATGCCTACCGCCATTTAGGGAAGGAAGGCGAAGCGAACGCCTTCTATGAGACCGCCTTGTTGCTGGCAGACAGCCTGAACCGACGGGACAATGAGAACAACGCGCTCGAAATGGCGACCCTCTTGGAAACCCGCGAGAAGGAACGGCAGATCGAGCGGCAGGCAGAAGAGCTGAAATGGCACAGGACCTTAACTACAGTGGCTGGGGGAATACTTTTTCTTATCTGCGTTATATTCTTACTGGTCGTCCGCCATTCCCGTATTGTGGGGCGCAAGAACAAGCTGATGGCACAACAAATCGAGTTGTATCTTTCCTACCGAACAAAGTTAGATACGGCACAGTTACGAATCAACCAACAGGAAGAGATGTTGGCTAAACAAACCAAGGTAAATACAGACAGCAAAGAAGAGAAAGAAGAAAAATCTACCGCCACACTTGGGGACATAAACGAGGCCGACAGGCGTTCTTTCGAAGAGTTAGACCTGAAAATCCGTAATGAGCGGCTTTTCCTGGATCCCAATTTTTCGAGGGATATACTTCTTCAGTTGACGCCGGTCGGCAAAAATCGTATCTCGTCATTGTTACAAACGTTCACCGGAGAGAATTTCAATGGATATATCAATAGTTTGAGACTTGAATACTCTCTTTCCTTGCTGAAAAAATTCAACCATTACACGATCGAGGCAATCGCAATGGATTCTGGTTTCAACAATGTCCGTACTTACCAACGCCTTTTCCGGGACAAATATGGAATGACGCCGGCTGAGTACAAGAAGAGTTTGCAAGCGGAACGATAATTTTTGTACCTTCGTGCAGTGATATTTAAAACATGAACAGAATGATACAAGAAGCTATCAACCGTTATCTGCTTAGGACTAGGCAAAACTCTCTTTCTCCCAAAGCTGTACTTTTCGATATGGATGGTGTCTTATACGACTCCATGCGTTTTCATGCCCGTGCCTGGAACGAAACAGCGATACATCATCAGCTCCAGGCTAAAGAGGAAGACTTTTACCTGTTTGAAGGCCGTACCGGAGACAGTACAATCAACGAATTGTACCAACGTACCTTTCAGCGTGATGCGACCGATGAGGAAAAACGGGAACTATATAAAGAGAAAGCAACACTTTTCAATAAATATAATGATGGTAAAGCAATGACAGGCGCCGCAGAAGTACTGGCTGCCGTTAAAGCGACCGGACTACAAACATTAGTCGTGACCGGTTCCGGCCAGCACAGCCTGATTAACAAATTGGAACATACCTATCCCGGCTGTTTTACCCGCGAAAAGATGGTTACGGCTTTTGACGTAAAATACGGCAAACCTCATCCCGAACCTTATCTGATGGGATTGCAAAAAGCTGGAGTCCGTGCCAACGAAGCATTTGTCGTAGAAAACGCTCCGATGGGTGTTGAAGCCGGTGTTGCTGCGGGCATCTTCACGATTGCTGTCAATACCGGTCCCCTCCCCGACAAAGTGTTATTGGATGCAGGAGCCGATTTACTGTATCCGGATATGGCAAGCCTGGCAAAAGACTGGGATAATATTATGAGGTGTATAGGATAGATTCTATTTCCATATAAAAAACAAAGCGATACCTACAGATAAACCGTAAGTATCGCTTTTGCTATGAATAATTATCTTATAATCGTTTACTTTACATAATTCGCCTTGTTCAGGAAGTCGAAACTTTCTTTACAGCTGGCTACAGGATCATTGTTTGTATATTGTTCTACTTCAACGTACCAGTCTCTTACATTGTTTGCATACATCTGGTCGAAGATCGGTTTGAAGTCAATCTTACCGCTGGCACCGATTTCCATGTCATCCTTAATATGGATCGTCTTGAACTGGCTCGGACGGGATTTCAGATAGGCAACAGGATCTGCACCACCTTCTTTTACCCAATAAACGTCCATCTGGAAGAATACGTGATTCGGACTTACGTTATCCAACAGGAAGTCGTAAATCAACTTATCGTCGATTTTACGGAATTCGAAAGCATGGTTATGATAACCGAATGCGATACTGGCAGCGGCAGTCTTATAACCGACCGTATTGAAATAATCGCAATACATCTTCAAGTCATCCAAAGTAGTCTGATCGTTTACCGGCATCCAGGGCTGAACCATATATTTAACCCCTAATTCGTTGTGAGCGGCAATCGCCTTATCCCACCAACTCATTACTTCCGCTTCCTTTTCTTTAGTAAACTCCTGTCCCAGGTGGGCGCTGGTACATTTCATACCCAGGTCGTTACACATTTTCTTAAATTCAGCAGGAGCTAAACCATAAATTTTACCATTGTCATAACCGGCTGTTTCCAGATTGGTATATCCTATTTTAGACGCTGTTTCCAACACCTTTTGAATGCCTTCATCTTTTACAAGGTCTCTCAAAGAATATAACTGTAAACCGATATGTTTCTTTTCGGCACAAGAAGATAACAACTGAGGTGCAACTAAACCTCCTGCAAGCAACATTGAGGCTTGCTTTAAAAAGTCACGTCTGTTCTGCATAGTACTAAAAATTAAGTTTGATTGAGAATTTGTACAAAAGTAAGACTATATTCGATGGATTCTAACATTATTTCGTTAAAATCAATGAAAAGATAAATTACTTTTGCCTTAACATTCGCTGCATCTTCATGTATCGATATTGTTTTATGATCAATTTTCGGCTACGCATAATCTGATACCTGTAAATAGCACAGGCTGTAATAAAATAGATACCGGCCTGTATCCAAAGCGTATGGTATTCGTGAGCCACTTCATTCAAGGAGGCTCCTGCCGTATTGATACGGATAAATCCCTGTATTCCCGGTGTGGAGGGGAACAGATAACCGACCGCTTTCCAGAACGGAGGTATTGCCTCTTTAGGCCAGGACACGCCGGAGATAAACAACAGAATGACCGAAGTAAAGACAAAGACCAGCATCGGCGACTCACGGCTTGTCATAAAACCGGACAAAGTCATCGACAAAAAGATGGACGCGAACAGATAAGGCAGAACAAACAACATAACAGTCCACGGCTCTCCCACCTGCGGCAAAGAGAACAATTTCGGAACCACAGCCAATGCCCAAATACAAACAACTACATATAATAATATATAGGTAAGCGACTTGCCAAACACGATACGCAACGTCCCGTTAAAATGACGGCTTACCGGAACCAGGCTGTGGAAACGGTTCTTTTCGCGTGCCGTTCCTCCCAACATACCGATACCCAGAATAAGCGTCTGCTGGATAACCAGAATAAGGATAGCCGGCACAAGGAAGCTGGCAAACCCGTTCTGCGAATTGAACAAGGCTACCGATTCATACGGAATAGGATTGATCGTTATCTTTTCCTGTTCTATCGTCGACGACGGATTATTCTGCGCCCGCAGTTCTTTTCCTATCTCGAGCGAAACTTCAGTCGTTGCCAACAAGAAGGCTTTATAAAACAACAAAGCACTCATATCACAATAAAGCGAAACTGTCGCCTGCTTTCCTTTATGTATATTTTTGCTGAACTCACTGGGGAAATACAGGATTCCGTATGCTTCTTTCGCATCCATCATCCGTTTTGCCTCTTCCATATCCGAACAGACGGCAACAACCTTTACATCTGCCGTTGCATCTACTTTACGGATATATTCGCGACTCAGATAAGAATCCGACTGGTCCACCACCACCATCTTGGCATTGTGAACCACCTCATTATTATAGATAAACGCATACAAAAGCGGATAGATGAATGGGACCAGGAAGAAAAAGATCATGACTCCCGAATCCTTGAAGACGTTCTTCAATTCATCCTTCCAGATAAAAAAGGTATCCAGTATACCTTCTTTGATTATATATCGTAAACGATGTTCTCTTTTCATTACTTTCAGTTTTACGGAATATACTTAAAGTACAGCAACGCATTCTTCAGGTTCTTTCCTATCAAGAACGGTAAGATAAGGAAGCCAGCCAACCAGACATATTCACTCCATGAATAGAACAAATCCCTACCGTTCAACGCCTGATCCACATAAATCAGAAAATAGTGACGAAGCGGGAACAGGTCGCTCAATGCCTGCAAAGTCGGATCCATCCCTAACACGGGAAAAGAAAATCCAACAATAGAGAAAGCAATCATACCGAACAAACTGGCAAAACTCAATCCCAGACGCAAAGTTGGCAACACACCGATCATAAACACACCGACAGCCTGCGAAGCCAGCACCAACAGGATCATTGCCGATATCATCGGCATCCAACCACTATTTAGCGGGAAAGCATTGAAACCGTACAAAGCGGCACAACACATCAACGCCACAATGATGAAAATAACAGTTTGCGGGAGTAACTTTCCCAGCAGACTGGTCATCAATGAATTCCCTCCCGTCTGCAACCACTGGCGGGCGGTCGAATATTTTATCTCTGTACCGATGCTGAACACCGTCACCAGGAAGATCATCAACTGAAGCACGCCCGGCAAAATCGTATTATTCAGATAGACGGAATAGTTCAGCCAGGGATTACCGATCGCATGAGTATCCACTACTACCGGCTGAAGCTGTCCCATAATCTGGTCGGTCGTATATCCTTTCGCCAGTCCGGTCTGCAAGCCGACCGAAGCGCCAGCCAAGACAGAGATGGTCTTCATATCCCTGAAAAGCAGGGAGGCTGCAATCAGATAAGTACCGTTCGTATAGAAAGACAATGTAGGTTGTTTTCCCGTTGTTGCCTCCACTGCAAAGTTCTTCGGTATATAAAAAATACCGTATATGTTTCCTTTTTGCATCTCCCGGCGTGCATCATCGAACGTAGCGGTCTTATAAACAACCTCCGTCTGTTCAAAAGCATCCAACTGCCGGATCAGGTTACGGGAAGTGGCTGAACCATCCATATCGACCACGGCAATCGGCAGATTGGTTGGCAAGCCATCTTGCATCAGTGACAGGAAGAAGACGACACAGAGAGCCGGAGCGATCAGCATACAGAAGAAATAGATCGGCTTCGATGTCAGCCGGTGTATCTCCCGCTTCGCCACATTCCAGATACTATGTAAACTCTGCTTCAATGTCATAATATTTCGTTTCCTTTTTTCTTCATTACGACAGACATTCCGGGACGTAAGTCTGCTATTTTTTCCAGCGGACGGGCACGGACTTCAAAGGTCTTCGAATCGAATTGTCCGGTTGTCTTTGTAGCTTTCCAGGCAGCATACGAACCCATGTCCTTCATATAATATACTTTCAGCTTTACCGGCTTATTGTCGAGTGCCGGAATAAAAGCATTCAGTTCGGAACCGATCTTGATATCCTTCAACAGGTCTTCACGAACACTGAATGACACCCACATATCGTTCAGGTCAGTGATATTCATAATCGGCGCACCGGTACCGACCAATTCTCCCACCTGTGGGAAACGCTCGGATACCTCTCCGTCGATAGGTGAAACCAAAGCCGACTCTTTCAAATAAGATTCCACTTCGGCAACAGCACCGCCGGCCTGTTGAACCAGGGCAGCCGCAGCAGCCTTATCTTCCGAACGGGCACCATCCCGAGCCATATCATACTGCGACTTAGCCGCTTTTTCGGTAGCGACCATCGCTTTATAGTTTGCCTCAGCCTCATCTCTTTTCTGAGCAGACATGACTCCCTTATCATATAAGTTCTGAACACGGGTATATGATTTTTGGGCAATCTCCAAACCGGCTTGTGCCTTCTGCCACATCTCGTAAGCTCCGGCTATTTCCTGTGCACGGGCTCCTTTGATCGCTTTGGCATTCTGTGCTTCGGCAGCCTTTTGAACGGCTTCCGCCTGTTGCAGTTTTGCCAAGACTTCCGGAGTATTCAGATACACCAATGTATCACCGGCTTTCACCTTATCTCCTTCATCAAAACGATACATTTCGATTCGTCCGGGTACTTTTCCGGAAATACGAACCTGATTAGCTTCAGCCTGCCCCATAATAATATCGTCGGGAGGAGTAAGCAAAAAGAAACCGGTCAATGCGACTAATCCAATCACGACCAATACCGTGATAAATGCCAACATCATGTTGCTGATCGAAAACTTTTTATTCTCGTTCATCTTTGTATATTTTTATTGTTATTACTTCTGTTTATCTATCGACAGTTTACCCATTGCCTTCGACAGGTAAACTTCCGTTAATTTCACTTCTATCTGAGCGTCAATCAGACTGGAACGTGCCGATACCCAAGCCGTCTGAGCTTCCATCAGGTTTAAAGCCGGAATAACACCTTCCTCAAAACCGAGATTGGCATGACGAAGATTTTCCTCCGCATTCTCCATATTCCGTGAAGAAGCGGTCAGTTTCTTATTGGCTTCATTCACCTTATAAACGGATTGGTTTACCTGCAACTCGACCTTTTCACGGGCTTCCATCAGTTGCAACATCTGGATACGTGTCTCAGCACGGGCGGAGTTCCTTTTATAAGTACCCTCCCACCAACCGGACAAAGGTACTTTCATCATCACACCGATATTAAACATTCCGGCAAATTCATTCTTAAAACCGTTGAAAGCATTCGGGTTCGTTACCAGATAGTTTGCCGACAAAGCCACATTGGGTAACATGTCCGCCAAGACTATCCGTTCTTTCTTCTGATAAATCTTAGCTGCCAGTTCCAGGCTTTTCAGCTCATCGCGGTTAGCAAACGCTTCATTCACATTTGCGGTAGCGTCACTGGAATGGACAGGGAAGTTCTCTATATTTTCATCTGCCAGCACCAAAGGTTCATCCAATGGCAAACCGCAAATCTGGGAGAGCAGCATACGCGACAAAGCCAGACCGTTATCCACTTTCGTCTGCGCCATTTCCGCCTCATTCAGTTTTACCTTTACCGACAGTCCGTCTGCCTGGGTGGCAACTCCTTCGGCAATCATGGCTGTCACGTCACTGTCCATCTTCCGGAGTAACCCGACATACGCGTCGGCCAACTTTTTCTTATTGACCAGCGAAATCACCTGCCAGTAAGTTTCATCGGTTTTATAAATGACTTCCTGCAACTGGAGGTCGTTCATCGATTCGGCCAATTCACGGGCATATTTGGTAATCTGATTATAGGAGACAATCTTTCCTCCCATAAAGACCGGTTGAACCAGCGAAACGCCTCCCACCCAGATATTCTGCACATCCAGATGCTGCACATCGTCAATTCCTCCCATTAATTGTCCGAAAACAGGAAGTTGGGCAAGCGGTCCCAGGGCGGAACCGAGTTTGGCACTCAAAGCGTCCATATCCAGCAGATTGATATCTTTCTGATTCCACATATATCCTCCCATGGCAGAAAGCTGCGGAAAATATTTAGTAAAAGCCGCTTTGCGTTCTTCATTGGCCGCCTTTACCTTTTCGCCGGACATCTGTAATTCCTTATTATTCTGAATAGCTAAGTTTCGACATTCTTCCAATGTCAAAGTCTGTTGGGAACTTGCATAACCAGAACAGACCAACAATCCTACTAATACAATAATCCGTTTCATCTTTTTATTGTTTTTTCATCCGGAGACTTTATTTTAACCACTAAAACAACTTATCACCTTTATCTAAATAAAAAACAACCGGTTATCTCCTATTGTTTATATTCGACAAAACTATATTCTTCGTACACAAACAAAAGTACGATTTATCGGTGCAAAAGTACTGGTTTAGTTTAAATATAAAATTGAATTAATTCAATTAAAGATGCGCTTTTTCAGCTTGCAGTACCAGGCATTGCTGATTCCCATATATTGGGCAATATATTTGTCGGGAACACGCTGCATAATCCACATATAGTGATTGTAAAGGTATTTGATAAATTCTTCAGCCGTACACGACTGGCGGATGGCAAACATAGAATAAAGTTTTGATATGATAGTCAGCATCGCATTCTGGTAATACGATGCAAATAACGGATAACGCAGAGAAAGGTCTTCGATATGGGTACGTGATAGCCTTAGCAGTTCGCCGGCTTCGAGCGCCTTAATCTCGAACTCGGAAGGCGCCTGGGTAAAATAACCGATAGCGGACAGGAAAGGATATTGATAGTCGGATGAAAAACCGGTTACGCATTCATCGCCTTTTTCGCTTACATATAAATTAATGAATAGTCCTTTATTGATGAAGTAGGCATCCTGACAAATCTCACCGGTACGAAGCAGGTAATCCCCTTTATCGACAGCAACCACTGTAGTGATATTCTTCAGTTCACTCACAAAAACTTCGTCGCGGGCCAGAGATTCCGGGAGATCCGCTAAAAGCTTCGCTAAGTGGCCATCTGTTTCCATTCGTTAATCTTCCAACGTGAAGTTTCTCTTTCCGATCAGGTTTCCGTCAATAAAAATATCTACACGGTAAGTTCCCGGAGAAAGGAATTCTTCGATATCCCAATACATGGTAACGGGATATTCTTCCCCGTCATATTCGATCAGTTTCTTCATCGAGTAGTTGATATCCTTTCCTTCAAAGGGGAAAACATCGGCACGGCTCTTTACCAGCACATCATCGTCCGGCTTCATAATACGTACATATACAGTCTTCTCACCAACGGGAGCAGTAATATTCTTGGCGATGCGGAAATCGACTACGAAACGTTCCATACGTTTGATCTTCTTTGCCAGCTTTCCACGCGAATTGACCGGAGTAACCGTGATGCCGGTAGCATCCAAGCGGCTTGCAATAGTAACGCGTTCTGCCAACTTTTCTTTTTCTTTCTTCAGGGTAGCAGCTTGTGATGTGGCACGCTGGTATTTCTGAACGGCTTCTTTCTTTTCTACCTGCAACTGTTCGTTCGCTCGGTTCAAAGAGTCGATCTGAACGACATAATTACGCATGATCTTACGAAGCGTTTCCAGTTCTTTCTTCAAACGGGCAATTTCTTTGGTATTTGTCGCCTTCACCGTACGGAGTTCTTCCATCAGGCGCTGAACCTTTGCCTGCTCTGTAGATAACAAATTCATCAGGGAATCATTGCCTACATTGAACTGGTATCCCTCATATTGCATAGAGAGTTCATTAAACTCATCTTCAAGCGTTTGCTTATCCAGGTCATAAGCCTCAACCAAATCATTCATCTGCTGTTTCTGCTGATAAATATAGTAACCTGCACCAGCGATAATCAGTATCAACACGACTACCGCCATGATTAATAATGAGAGTTTATTTATTTCCTTCGTTTCTTTCTTTTCTGTATCCATACGGTTCCTTCTAAAAATGAACGTACAAAGGTAATGTTTAATCAGATGTATTAAAACATATCCTGTCTGTTTATACATTTTTTAAGAACTAAATCATTCTTTTCAACCAATATGATGCCATTATAGTTTCATATCAGAGAAACAAAGATTCTATCTAATTGAAACTTTTGTGAAATCATAAGAAATATATTGAAATCGTCCGGCAGATTCACCTTTATATAGAAAACGCCTTACCAATTTTCTAAATAAAATTACTACCTTTGCGCCACTCAATTAAATAATAACACTGCATGCACGAGAAACTTATTATTCTTGATTTCGGCTCGCAAACAACTCAATTGATTGGCCGCAGGGTCAGAGAGTTAAACATGTATTGCGAGATCCTTCCCTACAACAAATTTCCGCATGATGCAACCGATGTGAAAGGGGTAATCCTTTCAGGAAGTCCTTACTCTGTTTACGATGAAAATGCTTTCAAGGCAGACCTGAGCGAGATTCGTGGAAAGTATCCGGTTTTAGGTATTTGTTACGGGGCTCAGTTTCTGGCTTATACATCCGGAGGCAATGTAGAACCGGCCAACTCACGTGAATACGGACGAGCCAATCTATCCTACATTAATAATGAAGATCCTCTATTGAAAGGCATCGACACCGGCTCTCAGATCTGGATGTCTCATGGAGATACAATCACTGTATTGCCGGATAACTTCAAAGTGATCGCCAGCACCGACGATGTAAAAGCGGCAGCTTATCATGTAGAAGGCGAACAGACCTGGGGCGTACAGTTCCATCCGGAAGTATTCCACTCTACAGACGGTACAAAGTTATTAGACAATTTCCTGAATATCTGCGGATGCGCCAAAGACTGGACACCGGCTTCTTTCATCGAATCGACGGTTGCAGAACTGAAAGAGCAATTGGGTGACGATAAAGTGATTCTGGCCTTATCGGGTGGCGTAGACTCTTCCGTTACAGCTGTATTGCTGAACAAGGCAATCGGCAAAAACCTGACCTGTATCTTCGTAGACCACGGTTTGCTGCGTAAGAATGAGTTCGAAAACGTAATGAAAGATTACGAACACCTGGGGTTGAACGTGATCGGAGTAAACGCAAAAGATAAATTCTATAAAGCATTAGCGGGAGTTACCGAGCCGGAACAAAAACGTAAGATCATCGGCAAAGGTTTCATCGACGTGTTCGACGAAGAAGCTCATAAGCTGAAAGATATCAAATGGCTGGGACAAGGTACGATCTATCCGGACGTTATCGAGTCTTTATCCATCACCGGAACAGTCATCAAAAGTCATCATAATGTAGGCGGACTGCCTGATACGATGAAACTGCAACTGGTTGAACCGCTTCGCCTTCTCTTCAAAGACGAAGTTCGTCGTGTTGGTATCGAACTGGGCATGCAGCCGCATCTGATCAAACGCCATCCGTTCCCCGGTCCTGGTCTGGGTATCCGTATCTTAGGCGATATCACGCCGGAAAAAGTACGTATCCTTCAGGATGCCGATGATATTTATATGTCGCTGATGCGCGAATGGGGTTTATACGACAAGATCTGGCAAGCCGGAGTCATCCTGCTTCCTATCCAATCGGTCGGTGTTATGGGTGACGAACGTACCTATGAAAATACCGTTGCCCTGCGTGCCGTAACTTCTACCGATGCCATGACAGCCGACTGGGCACAACTGCCTTACGAATTCCTGGCAAAAGTATCCAACGAGATCATCAATAAGGTAAAAGGTGTGAACCGTGTTGTGTACGACATCAGTTCCAAGCCACCTGCAACTATAGAGTGGGAATAAAAATCACAAGAAGGATAATCTAATTAACTTAATAATTTTAGGAGGAATACGATGAAACAAGATATGATCGTTATTTTAGACCTGGGAAGTCATGAAAATACGGTATTGGCAAGAGCAATCCGTGCATTGGGTGTTTACAGTGAAATTTATCCTCACGACATCACAGTAGAGGAACTGAAAGCACTGCCGAACGTAAAAGGTATCATCATCAACGGTGGTCCGAACAATGTGATCGACGGTATTGCCATCGATGTAAATCCGGGTATTTACTCGCTGGGTATCCCCGTAATGGCTGCCGGCCACGACAAAGCATTATGTGAAGTAAAACTGGGTGAATTCACCGACGATATAGAAGCTATCAAAGCGGCTGTGAAATCTTTCGTTTTCGACACCTGCAAAGCGGAAGCAAACTGGAATATGACAAACTTTGTCAACGACCAGATCGAACTTGTCAGACGTCAGGTAGGCGATAGAAAAGTCCTGTTGGCCCTGTCAGGCGGAGTTGACAGTTCTGTTGTGGCTGCCTTGCTTCTGAAAGCGATCGGCGATAAACTGGTTTGCGTACATGTAAACCATGGTCTGATGCGTAAAGGTGAATCGGAAGATGTAGTGGAAGTATTCAAAAATCAGTTGAATGCGAACCTGATATATAAAGATGTTACCGACCGTTTCCTGGATAAACTGGCAGGAGTTGCCGATCCGGAAGAAAAACGCAAGATTATCGGTGGCGAATTTATCCGTGTATTCGAAGAGGAAGCTCGTAAACTGGATGGTATCGATTTCTTAGCACAAGGTACGATCTATCCGGATATCGTGGAAAGCGGAACAAAGACTGCCAAGATGGTAAAATCTCATCACAACGTAGGCGGTCTGCCCGAAGACCTGAAGTTCGAACTGGTTGAACCGCTGCGTCAGTTATTCAAAGACGAGGTTCGTGCCTGCGGTCTGGAACTGGGCTTGCCTTATGAAATGGTTTACCGTCAGCCGTTCCCTGGTCCCGGACTGGGTGTACGTTGTCTGGGAGCTATCACCCGTGACAGACTGGAAGCCGTTCGTGAAGCTGATGCCATCTTACGCGAAGAGTTCCAGCTTGCCGGACTGGACAAGAAGGTATGGCAGTATTTCACTGTTGTTCCTGATTTCAAATCGGTTGGCGTACGGGATAATGCCCGTTCTTTCGACTGGCCTGTTATCATCCGCGCTGTCAACACCGTAGACGCCATGACAGCCACCATCGAACCGGTAGACTGGCCTATCCTGATGAAGATCACGGACCGTATCCTGAAAGAAGTAAAGAACGTAAACCGCGTTTGCTACGACATGTCTCCGAAACCCAATGCGACTATTGAGTGGGAATAAGATATAGGATTTAATAATATGAAAAGGAGTTGTGTCAAGGGATGTAACTCCTTTTTATATTATTTATAACAACCTTCCTCCTCTACAGGAAACTATTAAACGAATATTATCCGATATAGACAATCATTCATAGCCCTGGAATGACAAATATATTTTCTTTGTTTTATAGGGGGCAGCAAAAAGTTTGTCACCGATGATTATCATACTCCAAAACAGAAACGCCCTTACAACCGGGGTAAAAAAGTAGTAACTTTCGACCTTTTGTTTGTCACCATTAACATTTATTTCTTTTTGACGATCCGTATATAACGGATAGAATTTGTACGTTCCTCCTTTAATTCGAAATACTCTTTGAGAACCGTTGTATTCACCCGTTTATTAACAGGTAATCCCACTTTACGATAAGCGGCCGTTAGGATTACGGACATATCAGATCCTACATAGACTTCTCCCACCCGGAACTGCTTCTCCACTATCTCCTTCATTTGCTGCTTTTTACGAAAGACAGTGGTGCCGGCTTCCTCTACTGCCCGTTTGATTTCGCTGTCTTTGAAGTCGACGCTCCGGATATAATCGGCACCTTTGCGGAGATAACATTCATGGAACATGCAATCGTATTCGGAAGAAAGGATACGCGCCAGGTAACGGCTGTAACGGTCCTGGTCTTTCTCGTCGGGAGAAAAACGCAGGTAAGCGATCCGTTCGAACTGCTCGAGGAGAAATATACGACGCTGTTTACGACTGGTCTGCCGATGACGTGCCAAACGGTCGTTGTCGGTCAACGGATATTGTTTGTCTTCATGCGTCACCTCAAAAAACGGGACATCCCGGTAGGCATTGAACAAACTGTCCGCCGAGCGGTACAAGCTCTTTACCCGTTCCTGCTCACGGAAATTATCCTGCCGGAAATAATTATCCTTTCCATTCTGATAGACATACTGCTGATAGGTAAGATTGACGGCTGCCTCCATATACGTCTCCCGGTATCCGCGCCGCTTATCCTTTTTACTCTTTTCCCTGATCTCCGTCATGGCCAGCCGGGCACTCTCCAGCCACTCGTCTACCTCCGACGCATTCATTGCCTCCAGCGACGGCTTGATACTGGTTATATGCGTCAGGCTGCGAAAACCGTTACGGAAACGGCCGGCTATCTGTATCGCTTCCGTCCGCGGATCGATCACCGACTGCTCCGCTCCGTAAAGGTCGGAAAGCAGGATGATATCCGGCTTACATCGCACATCGATATCGACTGCCGAAAAGAAACGGCTGGTGAAGAAGTTATACCGTTTCAACTCTTCGATCCGGTCGTGCATGCTCCGGTCTTTTACATGCCTCAGCTTCGCAATGCCCTGGGTACTGCAAAAAGTAGCAGAGTTTTGCAACTCCGCCATATCCTTATAAAGCGATTCGATCGTATCGATGGAATTGACGAAGATACAAACTTTACTTTTACATTCGGGCAGCACTTCCGCCAACGCTTCCACCACATTATTGGTCGTAATCAGACGGAGCGGCTTGCGATACGGATAAGCCGGCTCGATACGTAGTTCGGTGAAACCATGTTCCTCAAACCTCGGATCGCGGGGCAGGATCGGCGTGGCACTGACAAATGCCATCTGCCGGAAAAGAAAAAAGTCGTCGAGCGGCGCCTCTATCGTCTCGCGGAAATCGTTATCCTGGATAATCTTCTCGCATTCGTCGAACAACATGAAAAAGTCCTTATACATATCGACACCTTCATCCTCCATCGCCTGCTTTACCTTCCAGAAACTTTCGGGCGTCACCATGATCTTGCAGCAGCCGGGATATTTGCGGATATGGCGCGCCACCTCATCAGTCTTGACACCGCGGTAAATACCCAGCAGGTTCTTATGTTTCTCCATCTTCCCGACGATCACCGGCACGTTCGGTTCGATAATAATAGAGGAACGGGGAGACATGATCTCGCAATAGGTAGCTCCCAATCCGGGCAATACCTTGTTCAGTATCACCCGTGTCGGTATATTTTCTTTTCCGTGGCGACGAAGGGCATCCGACAGATACTCCCCTTTCCGGATATCCAGTTTAACGGTACGTATCATCACATTATTCCCTTTCAAATTGTACGGACCTCAGGCGTTGCATGAGTTCGGGTGAAACTTTAAACACGACATCTTTCACGGAGATAGATCCGGCACGTATCTCTTTGGGATCTTTCACCAGCCTCGACTGTGCCGTCAAAGTAAATGTTCCCAGTCCGCTGATCGACACGCTGTTGCCGTCTTCCAGCAGGCTGATGATTCCTTCTTTGATTTGTTCGATTGCTCCGAGCATGGCGGCACTGCGGAATCCATGATCACCGGTCACATAAGAAGCCAATCCTTTTGAATCGACATTGTCCGAACGGATCACCTGCGGATAGAAACCATCTTCGATATCTTTGGAGAGATTGGTCGGGCGTTTGCGTAGTCTATATTTTACAGCCATTGTTTTGTATTGCTTAAGGTTACTTTTCCAAAGATAGGATATATAATCGAGAAAAAGGCGGTTCCCGACAATTAGTTATGAAAAAAGGCGGCTATCCGAATTGTCATCCCGGTGACAATGAAATATCATCGGGATGATGTTGGAACGTCACCGAGGTGACAGTTTGCAAAAGTAATAGGCTTTGCCGTTAAAGTATTAAGCTTTTGGGGTTAGATACTATTGCTTTTGAGGTTAAGGGTTATAGGGAACTCTCCGTACCTCTTCTATCCATAAAACTCAAGACAATACCTTAGCCGATGTCCTATACTCATTCGGTGAACATCCGATAACCCGTTTGAAGGCTTTGCTGAAATATTGGGGATATTGATAACCCAACGCATAAGCAACGTCACTGATCGACTTGGACGGATCGGCTAATAGTTCTTTTGCAACAGCCATTGTTTTTACCAAAATATATTCCTGGGCGGACGTTCCGGTTTCTTTCTTGATTAAGTCACCGAAATAATTAGCAGACAAATGCAACTGATCCGCACAATAAGCAACGGTAGGAGTTCCTATGGATAAAGGTTTTCCGGACGTAAAATAGTCATTCAGTAACTTTTCGAAATCGGTCAACGTATCTTTATTTGCCTTCTTACGAGTGATGAATTGCCGGTCATAGAACCTGACACAATAGTTAAGCAACAACTCGATGGCCGAAGAAATAATTAAATTGCTGTGTTTGTCCTTCGCCTCCCTGATCTCCTCGTCGATCTTCATCATGCAATCTATTATGGTCTGGCGTTCCTGCTTTGAGAGATGCAACGCTTCATTTACGGCGTAGGAAAAGAAAGTGTAGTCCTGCATATGATGTCCGAGATGTGTGCCGTGCAATAATTCGGGCTGAAAGGTCAGCCACCATCCCATTGGCTGAAATTCTTCTCCTGTATCGTCATTGCCGATCACTTGTCCGGGAGCTGCAAACACCAGGGTATTTTCTTGAAAATCATAATAATTCCTTCCGTATTTGATCTGATCGGCACATTGAATATCTTTCAGGTAAACGACGTAAAAACCAATATTCTTACGTACATGACGTAACGGACTGATCTTTGACGCATCGATCACACTGACCAACGGATGCGGTGTTTCGATACCCAGAAAGTCATTATAGTCTTTAACCGTATTCAGTTTTATGATTTTATCCATGCCGGTTCGTGATTTATGTTTTCGACAAATGTAATAAATATCTGTGAGTTATAAGATCCGATCAGTAATAATTATACGTATATCCGTAATTCGTATCATATAGAATCTTTTCGGACACGGTAATTTTGTAGTATGCTAAATAATAATTAAATGACAACAGAATAAATGAATAATAGGGAACTTATGACGATCGATCAGTTTAACAAATTGACGGGGCGGGAAACCTTGCATCCGTTGATTAGTATAATTGATCTGTCGAACGCAAATCTGAACCGCGATATTCGTATGACGTGTGATTTTTACGGACTTTTGTATTATGTAACGTTAGACGGAAATCAATATTCCGGAAAAGACAAACTCCGCCTCATTCATCCCGGAGAAATGGTAGAAATCCCATCGCTCGAACATCGTTCGACCAATGGCTATACGGGTATTATATTCCATCCCGATCTATTATATGAGACATCATTAGAGGGACGTATCGATAGTTATCCGACACGTTGCCGCTGCCGGGGACCGCTATCAGAACATGAGCAACAGATCATATCGGACAGTCTCCAAAAGATCAGGGCTGAATTGCATCATGCCATCGACCGCCACAGCGCATCGATCATCGCTTCGCATATCGAGTTGCTACTCAATTACTGCGTGCGCTTTTGTAATCAGGCAAACTAGACACATTTACTCATATCAGTAATAATTATACATGAATCAGTAATTTATGCCTGTTCCGGATGGTTTATATCAGGTAATTTTGTACCAGATAAATAAAAGTAGAAATAAATAACCCCTCAAATAAATATCCAATATGAAGAAAATAAGTATATTAGTGCTGTGGGTTGCCATATTAAGCGCCTGCACTTCCAAACAAGCCGATAAAACGGCAACTGCAACTGCCGATACATCTTCGGTGACGGCGATATTTCCGAAGGGAAATGCCATAGAAGGAGTAAATTTCAATGGAACGGCTTATCTGCAACGTCTGATGACCGACAGCAAAACATTTGACGTGGTAGTGTCCGATGTCATATTTGAACCGTCAGCCCGTAACAGCTGGCATTCACATCCGGGAGGCCAGATTCTGATTGCGACTGCCGGTAAAGGGTATTATCAGGAAAAAGGGAAACCGATTCAGGTTCTTAAACCCGGAGATGTTATAGCTATTGCTCCTAACGTGAAACATTGGCACGGTGCGGCCCCCGACAGCGGATTTACACATATTGCCATCAACACAAAGGTTTCACTGGGTGCGACCGAATGGTATGATCCGGTGACAGATGAAGAATATAATGATTATAAAGAATAATAAAATGATGTCCGATCTCAATAATGTCAAGATAGCCGATTTATTGGCTGAATGGTTGCATGAAAATAAATTAGACAAATAACATCTTAATAGAACAATATGAAAAACTTATTATTAATCTCGCTTTTACTTTTCTCCGCAACAACAATAAGTGCCTGCTCGGAGAATAATGATACCTCTTTTCCGGATACGGAACAGCCAGAGTCTTCCGACCTGCCTTCCGGGAACAGTAAAACATTAGTGGCCTATTTCTCGGCAACCGGCACGACACAGGCGATAGCCGAACGTATTACCGAACTGACCGGAGCTGACATATACCGTATTAATGCAGCCGATCCGTATGCGACGAATCCTTATGATGATACCGAACGGATACAAAACGAAGCATATAACGACCTGCGCCCCGGTGTAGCAAACCTTCCCGACAAAGAGGCGATTGCACAATACGACACGATATTCGTCGGATCGCCTTGCTGGTGGCATCAACCGGCAATGGTGGTCTGTACATTCCTCGAAAATTATGATTTAGGCAATAAGGTAATCATTCCGTTTATTACTTACGGTGCTACGACTTACCTGAACGAATCGATGCAAAAGATTTATAAGGTAACGCCTGAGTCTATTCATATTCCGGCAACATTACCCGAAGATCTCGATCCCGAAAATATCCGTGAACCACAAAATGATGATGCCGGGATAGATATGCCGAATGGTCCAGATGATGTAGAAGCATGGTTGTTGAGAATCAAACAGAGTCAATGAAAATTAATTACAAACGAATAAAATGGAAATAAATAAAACATCAACCTCGCCCGGCGGACGTATTACAGTAATTGATGCCCTGCGTGGTTTTTCACTGATCGGTATCTGCCTGATTCATGCCATGCAACATTTTGGAGCGATAGGGACAATGGCCCCCCAAGCAATGTTTCCGTGGGAAGGAACGCTGAATGAGATTTTCAGGTGGTTTATAAATTATCTGGTTTTCGGCAAATTCTTCATTATCTTCTCTTGCCTGTTCGGTTTAAGTTTCTTTATCCAGATGGACCGGGCGGCGAAGAAAGGGCTTGATTTCCGGAAACGTTTCTTGTGGAGATTGTTATTACTGGCAGTGATTGGCTATTTGCATGGTTTGATTGTTCGTGTGGATATCTTGCTGATATATGCGATATTAGGTTTCGTGTTGGTATTAATGTATAAATGGCCGACGAAATTACTGGCAGGTATCACCTTGTTTCTTTTCCTGGGAGGCGCCTCACTTGTACCGGTAGTCTACAAAAGTCTGACGGCACCGGCTATAGAGCAGGTGGAACAGGTTACTGCCAGACCTGCATCCCGTCCAACAGGTCCCCGGCAAGTTCCTACTTTATCTGAAACGATAAAGAATAACGCCTGGAACGGACTGGTCGGTAAAATGAGATTCCAGGTATCGAGCGGACGTATCTACCAGACTTTAGGACTTTTTATCTTAGGGCTTATTGTTGGACGTATCCGTTTATTCGAACGTATGGATGAATTCCGAAAACGGTTAAATCGCTGGGCATTGGCAGCCCTCGTATTATTAGGTCTGCTTTACGTTGCGAGACCTTATATTCCGGCGGTTGCCTGGGGAGAAGTTTCTTTCTATTCATGGATGGGATCGACTACCACCAATCTGATCAATCTGCTAACCGCTTATCTGTGGGTAATCATTGTAATGGAAGTTTATCGTTCACAAAAAGTACAACGGGCCGTAGAACCGTTGGTCAGTTACGGCCGTATGGGGTTGACAAACTATATTGTACAGTCTGTGGCCGGTGTCTTCATCTTTTCCGGTTTCGGATTGGATTGGAGTCATTTGGGAGTTTTCCTGAGCGTATTGGTTTGCCTTGCTTATACAGGCATACAAATCGCAATTAGTCATTATTGGCTGAAAGGTTTCCGTTATGGCCCAATGGAATGGTTATGGCGAACGGGGACCTATATGAAATGGCAACCGCTGGTACGCTAACTGTAAGTTTTTATATCTCCATCTGAAAAAACATCGTTCCGCAGATCATCAAGTATCACCGGAACGATGTTTTTTTGAAATCACTTTATCTCTTTGACTACCCGGCAAGGATTTCCTACAGCCAGTACATTCGATGGAATATCTTTTGTTACCACACTGCCGGCACCGATCACAGTATTATCGCCGATGGTTACTCCCGGCAGGATATTTACACCGGCACCGATCCATACATTATGTCCGATAGTTACGGGACGGGCATATTCAAGACCACGGTTTCGCTGCTCTGCATCCAACGGATGGCCGGCAGTATAAATTCCAACGTTCGGGGCAATAAAAGCATTGTCACCGATACAGACCTTAGCCCCATCCAGGATAACCAGGTTTACATTCGCATAGAAGTTCTCTCCTACTTCAATATTATATCCGTAATCGCAGGCAAAAGGCGGTTCGATGATCAGGTTGTTTCCTGTTTTACCCAAAAAAGATTTCAGTAATTGCGTCTTTTCCTCCTGCTGAGAAGGACGCAGACGGTTATAATCGTAAAGCTGTTCTTTCGCTTTCTCACGATCCGACAACAATTCAGCATCGTAGTTGGCATCATACAACAAACCCTGACGGCATTTTTCTTTCTCTGTCATTAGCTACATTTTTATGTTCCCCGCAAATATAAGAATTATTTCAGCTTACGGGGACTTTCCCTCTTCCGCCAGAAACTTTCTATTTGTTCCAGAGAGACGCCCTTTGTTTCAGGAACATAAAAATACCCCCAGATCAGCGCAAGAAAAGCAATCCCTCCGTAAAACCAGAAAGCACCGGCAGGATTCCCCAGGTCCTCTCCTTCCATAAGGATTTCTTTTCCCGGTATTGTCAGCGCTTTTACGATCTTAAAGAAGGTAAATGAAACAATACTGTTAAAAAGCCAGACAGAAAGTGAACCGAGGGAAGCTCCCAGCCCACGTAACTTCAACGGGAAGATTTCCGAAATAATCAGCCATCCTAGAGGTCCTATACTGATGGCAAAGAATGCTACATAACAGAATATAAGTAAAATAGCCACCCATTTTACAGAATCGCCCAACTGATTTACATAAACAAAACACAAGCCTAACAGTAAAAGCGAAACAACAATTCCAGATAATCCTATAAAATAAAGTTTTCTTCTTCCCAGGCGGTCGACAAAATAGACAGACACAACCGTAAAAATAACATTGACCAATCCAACCCCGACAGAGGCCCATATAGCAGCAACAGCCCCGTCAAAACCTGCCATCAGAAAGATTTTAGGGCTATAATAGATCACTGTATTGATCCCGACAAATTGCTGGAAGAACATAATCCCTATGCAAATAATAAGAGGCGTCCTCAACCAGGGCTGTAAAAGCTCTCTCCACCCGGACTTCTCCGCTTCACTTCTTTTTATCTCCTCCTGCATCTGCCGAAAAGAAATCTTTGCCTGCTCTTCCCCTTCTATCCTGTTCAGAATGCGGATACTCTCGTCATGCCTTCCCTGACTCATCAGCCAACGCGGAGTTTCCGGCATAAAAAACATACCAATCAAAAGGATACAAGCCGGAATAACTCCCACATAAAACATCGGCCGCCAGCAAGTCATATCGCTTTCATCCGCAAAATACAAATCGGATAAATAAGAGACCAACACCCCGATCGTAACCATTAGCTGGAACATGGAGACAAGCGTACCTCTCACTTTTGTCGGTGAAATTTCAGCTATATATAAAGGAACGGCAAAAGAGGAAACGCCTATGGCTACTCCCAGAAAAAGACGGGCTAATACTAAATTCCAGGCATCGGCAGCAATCCCTGACCAGACTGCCCCAACCGCAAAAATAACGGCAGATGCCAAAATCACTTTTCTGCGTCCTAACCGGTCCGTCAGTTTACCACAGAACAAAGCCCCCAGGATGGCTCCCAACAACCCTGCCGACGTAATCAGTTCAACCATTCCGTTATCTATTCCAAAATCCTTCTGGAAAAAAGGAATAGCTCCCGATATCACTCCCGTATCAAAGCCAAAAAGCAGACCTCCAGTTGCCGCAATAATGGCTATGACATAAATCAACATCCTGTTATGCGCTGTTTTCATGGTATTAAATTTATATATAAATGTTTCTACGGAACAAATTCCTTCCAACAATCTTCTTTTATCTGCGGAGACGGGACAAACAGAAAAGTATCCGGTTCCTCCTCAAAAGTACGATAAATAGATTTATCTTTTTTTATCCCCAACATCGAATAATCCGACGGAGATTTGCATATCAATTCCGATTTCAGATAGTAAGGATTAACCTGCCACTGAATCTCATCCGATCCGTCGAACACCGGATACCAGGCTATACCTTTATGTTTTCTAACATCATCATACACAAACCCATATTCACGGTCACACCAGGCACCAAAGGTCAACGGCCTGTCCGGATTTGCACTGATAGTAGCATGTACCCAGTAAGGAGGAACTACTACTACATCTCCCGGTCCAGCATAAACGGCGAAACAGCGTCCGGGACTGTCTCCGGCATATTCCTGCATATAAATAATCGCCTCACCGGACCATATCTCATACACTTCCGGAGTAGACCAGTTACTGAAAGGGGACACTTTATGAATATGCCCCTGGCTACGGATAGGTTCCGTCCCCAGCTTACCGGCTGCATACGTTACAACTCCGTATAGCAGATGCATGGATTTCAGTAATTCCCGATGCACGACTTTACCGACATCCATGGCTATCGAATAGACTATATCAGGACCATCACAATCAGGGTTCATCAAACTCCCGGAAATATCCTTCAACCTGCGTGTTTCTACCTCTGGTCCGAAAATTTCGGGACCATAAGAAAAGCCTATCGGATCTCCGGTTAATTTTATATCGAGTCCCGGATCAAATACAAAATCGTGACCGGAACGATCAGGCAGATAAAATTTCATTCTTTCTTCTTTTATTGGTAAAACTATATTCTGCCGCCAACACTGCTGCATTATCTCCTAATTCCGATGCTACAATCTTTACTTTTTCCGTGGGACACCAGGCCAGCCGTTCCACCCGTTCACGAATATAAGGCAATATGACATCTTTACTTTTCATAATTCCCCCTCCCAGCACAATGACCTGTGGATCATAAGCATGTATATAGGTCACAATTGCAGCGCTCCATACATCCATACATTCGTTTCTCACAAGCAAAGCATCGATATCTCCCCGAGATGCCAAACTAAATATTTCTTCAAAGTCATAACAGTCAGCCTTGTCCCTGAACGAAGCCGTCAATTTTGTATTATCCTTTATAATAGAAGAAAGAAAAAAGGATGAAGAAAGTGCTTCTACGCACCCGACATTTCCACAACTGCATTTTCGTCCTTTATAATCGACAACAAAATGGCCGCCTAACGAACCTGCCTGATAATGTTCACCATACAGGACACGGCCATCCAGAATGACTCCGGTGCCTATCCCGGTTCCGATCGTCATCATGACAACATTATCCAGTCCCCGAGCCGCTCCGCACTCCCATTCTCCAACTGTCGCCATCCGGGTGTCATTGTCCATATAAAAAGGGACTCCCCAATTCAACTCACACCAAAGTTGTAAATTCAACTCACACGCATCATCATATTTTTCGTTCGTGGCAAGCACCTGGCAATGTTTTACATCCACGATACCGGGAAATGCCAGACTGATTCCCGCCAACTCAGAAGTATGCACTTCGTTGTTATGCAGTAAATTATTGATTGCATCCTTTATTTTAGGTAGATTGATCCGAAGTCCTTTTTCCGAGTCTGCCGGTAAAACAATAAAATGCAGAATTTTACCGGAGCGGATCAAGCCGATCTTTATAAAGGTACCTCCCAAATCTATTCCAATAGTATATTTAATCATACCCTTTTAAACTAAAGTAGGAACTCCGTTTACATCCACCAGACGCCGGGCAAACCCGGCATCGGCAATTGTTGCATAATCATGTCCGGCATCAGAAGGCCAGCAAGCGGAAAATACCAATTTCTGATACCCGGTATTGGCTACCCGATGTGCGACTTTCCCCGGGATGTAATGAAGACTTCCCGGAAACATCCGTTCAGCCCATACATTCCTTCGTTCATCCATCAGGATCAGGAAGCCTTCACCTTCCACCCCCCAATAAAACTCTGCCCGATCGCTGTTGGAATGGAAATGTCCTTTCGTCATAAAATACTCCTGCCCGACCTTACCGGGATAAAGTGTCGTAATACCCATGAACAGGCCACCGGGGGTATTCTCCAAAACCGGGAGATAACTGCTGACATGATAAACGACCTGTTCTTTATTCATCTTCCCATATGCCTCTTTATCCTGGAATACCCCGTCCAGATCACCCAATACACGAGTTGATTTCACAACATCTTCTCCTGTAAGACAATCATTGGTAAAAAAGACTTCGGGTATAAAAACCTTGTTTGTTCTCATAATCATTATTTTGTCACATTGATTTTCTTCATTATCTGATCCATTCATCAGCCGATACGTAAAACTCCTTGCCGGCCAGATTTTCGGAAATCTCTATACTGACCTGTTTATGTTCATCCGGTAGCAGGTTAAAGTAACCATCAGAAACATATACCGGCAATAGCGACTTTCCCGATTCCTTGTCCCGCACATTCACTTTGATACCGGTAGCGATCTTTTGCGAGTTGTTTTTTATCTCTGCCCGGATCAATATCTTATTATCCTTTATCTTCGGTGTATTCCATTTTATGCGGAGTTCTGATTTTCCTCCTTCCTGTAAAACAGAGAAATCGGTTGGTTCGGAAGGGTTGATCCAATAATCATTCTCCGAAACGATCTTTCCCCACCGGTCAGATAATTGGGTCCGGACGAGCGAAACGTCTCTGATTTCCGGAGGCAAAGCTATTTCCATACAGTCTGTCAGCTTGTTTGCTTCTAACTCCACAGAGATCTTTTTCTCATACAATTGCTTTCCTTTCAGATCGTACACCTTAAATAAGGCTTTCGCACCCGGCATGTTTTCAAGTGTCGTATTAACGACCTGTAGTTTTTTGTTTACTGAATTCCATTGGACATGTATCGGTTCGCAGGCTTTCTTCGCTCCATAGAACGAACCGTGCGTCTCATAATCATATGAATAAGTCTGCCAGATCATACTTGGCCATGCCGGATGGCTCATCCATAACAACAGACCACTGGCATAGTTCCACATTTTCTGATTCCAAGCTTCAAACATATTACGATACAGATTATAATTAATGAACTGGGCACGTGAACAGAATTCATCCGCATTACGTGACGGAGCCTGTCCTAACTTTTCCACATCACGGATATAGTTCTTCCAATCGAAACTTTCATAGTGTAAATCATGGTAATACCAAACATCACCGATAGGCCATAGATCTTCTTCCGGTATAAATTTGCGAAGAGTTTCGACGGTCGGTACGGACGGTGCTCCCAACTCCGTACTGAAACCATCCGCTTTTCCGGTCAGATACTCCAGCTGATTATCAATGTAGTGCCACGGACCGCTTGAACAAAGATTCAAATCCCTGGAGTTCCCGTGATAATGCCGGGTACCATCCACGGTATTGATTATCTTCTGAAAACCGTCTTCCAATATTTCCGGAGCATATCCTTCATTACGTGGACACCAGATGGCAATAGAGGGGTGATTACGGAAACGAAGGACAATATCCCGGGCATTGGCAAGGAATAATTCATCATCCAACGGTTCCAGGTTGTATCCCTGAGTCGAAATGGAAAAGTCATTCCAAACGAGCAAACCGTATTCATCACAAAGAGTATAAAACAATTCTTCCGTAGATTCTCCGGTCCAGTTTCTCACCATGGTAAAATTGGCTTCCTTATGCAAACGGAAATAAGGTTCCAACCGTTCACGGGTTACCCGTTTCATACCATCATCCATTCCCCAGTTTCCCCCGCGGCAGAAGATACGCTTTCCGTTTACACAAATAGTCAGGAAAGGATTTTCCGGCTGAGTGGTCTCCTTCTGGAGATATTGTATTGCTCCGTCAGTTAACGAAGGAATGACTATCGAAGAAAAAGCAGGATTCTCCACCGATACACGCTTCTTGTAATCAAACAAAGATCTTCCTTCCTCTACATCCGTAGGGCTATACTGAAAACGTATATTTTCCTTTTCGGCAGTCTGTGCCATCAGTTCATAAGAAAGTTCCCGGATACCAAAACGGATCTCTTTCTTTTGCTTTACCTGATCCTCTTGGACCACAGTCAGGGATAATTTATACAAAGCCTGTGCCCCATAACCGTTCGGCCACCATAAAGCAGGGTTATGGATACGGAGTTGTCCGAATTGCTCCGGTGTGAAACTTATATTTTTTTGTTCGGAAGGTTTCAGTATTACTTCCTGTGAAAAAGAGATATCTCCTATCTTTCCATTCACGGAAACCGTTTGTGTCTCGGAGATTGTATTCACCAACCGCGTTTTAATTTTAATATCGGCATAAGTCGTATCCGGCAATGGCAGATCTGTGATGACCTGAGGATCTTCCATCAGGACATCACCTACCGGAACCAGTCTGACATCCTGCCAGATACCTATATTTCTGTCCCGGATACCGGGTATCCAGTCCCATCCTTCCGAAGAGATAAAAGTCGGTCCGTCCAGACAAAGGGCACCACCATTACCGCCAAACCATTCCTTATTCTCTTCAAACGGAATACCCGGATTATTGGGTGGAAAAATATGAACGGCTAATGTATTCACTCCCTGCTTATCCAACAAACCGGCCACGGGAAACAAGCCTCTTTTAAAGGCTCCGTTCATTGTACCCAGGCGGATGCCGTTCAACCAGATATCCGCCTTATAGTTGATACCGTTCAGTAATATATGATAGTCCGTATCCTTCATCGTCTGAGGTATCTCGAATGAGATGCGGTACCACCAGTCCATACGGCAAAGCGTATCCGGTATCAGTAAGTTATTCAGGCCATAATAAGGATCCGGATATACCGACTGTTCGACCAGTGTGGTAAGGACCGTTCCCGGCACAACCGCATTATACCATTCATCGGCATTTGTCCGGGTATCCCACAAAGACATATCTTTTCCTGCCAGCTTATATCCTTCGATCATCTCCCAACCGCCGGAAAGCAGGAAATTACCTTCTTCATCCTTTTGTAACTGTCCGGATACAACTTGGTAGGCTTTCCTTTCCGTTATAATCTTTCCGGCTTTTGAACGGGGAAGTTCATCAGCCTGTTGCCTGACGGTCCGTCCGAAATTCAAGTTACTCTGCCCCTGTACTGACGCTCCGATCAACAGGAATGCCAGCAAACATAACCAATATATCTTTATCATAGTTTTACCTACTTTTTCAACAATTTATCTTCCATCACTTCTTTAAAAAGAAGATATGCTTCAGGAGTGATATGAATATGGTCTTCTTTGAAGTATTCCATAATAGGGCAATCATTCTCATCGACAAATTTATCCCAGACACTTACATAATCCATATAATCATACAATGCAGCATATTCTTCCATCAGTCGATTGGCTTTCTTGTATTTCTCAAAAGAGTTCACCCGGGCCGGACAAGGCTTGATGGAAACAAGCAGAATACGGCATTCCGGATAATGATAATGAATGAGACGGCTCATACAAATGACATCTTCCATAAACTGTTCTGGAGTAGTCTCCGTCTCATTCAAATCATTATCGCCTTCATAGATAACGACCTGGCGAGGATTAAAAGGCTTGACAACTTCATCGAAAAAATAGATCTGATCGCACATCATGGAACCACCGAATGCCCTGTTCACAACCACCGAGTTTGGGAAATACTTCTGTGTATCTCCCCATCGTGTAAACGTAGAGCTACCTATAAATAAAACACAACCTTGTCGGATTCCTTCCTTACTGTTTTTATCCCTTAACTCCTGAATCTTTTCTTCCCATCGCTCAGCCCGTTCATATTGGGCCGAAGCTAAAACGCAATGACAGAATAAAATATAAAGCAGAACTATCTTTTTCATGATCTATCACACCTTTCCTTCTTATTTTTTCACTTTAAAACACCAGAACCACGCTTCCCAACCATTAGACAAGACATGTGCCAGGACCAATTTATCTTCGGTCAACTTCAGAATGTCAAATTCATGAACCGTTTTCCCTCCTTCGTTCGGAGAAACTCCTTTCAGGATCGTTCCGTCCACAATTGTCAATGTACCGATAGACCAGGGAGTTCCGTCAGCCATCACCTTTTGTTTAGTCATATCAAACTTAAAACTACCCTTCTCCACAACTTTTCCGGTCTGACTTATCTTCGTAAAATTGGCGGCACCGTTCAGGTCGAAATGCATAACGCCGTCTTTCCCGACTTCCGGATCTTGATCATCCATATCTCCCGCCTTGATCGTTGCCCAGGCCGGAGCGGTATTTCCGGGATAGCCGCCATTTCCCCAAACGACATCGTCCGGACTTGTATAATCCCACATCCAGTCCTTACCATTTTTATCCGTTCCTGCAAAAATGGCCCATTCATCTTCTATCGGATAAAGAATATTGTCAATGGTCACCTTACGGGTCGTAGAAATGGTTCCTCCGGCACATATTCCGGTGAAAACGATCTCTTTCTCACCTAAAAACGGGACCAGTACCGTATCTTGCTGACGCACAGAGATGCCTGAACCATAATTCCAATGAGATCCGACCATCGGAGTATTATTGATCATAACAATCTTATTTCCTCCCTCTGTCAGCGGATATACATCCAACTTCAACTCGCTTTCCGCGATCACACTACCTTGTTTATGCTCCTCTTCTATCGGATTACAAGACAACTGAAACATTGCCAGCAGCGAAAAAAGAGCGATTATTATCTTTTTCATATAATTTCATTTAACTGTTTGATTAATACAATGCATCATTACCCCATCCCGGAGTTTGTTCAAGTACGCCGGCCGATAAATCAATCTGTGTTTTGGGTATAGGCATGAATCCTCCCGTTTCCTGGATACGTTGTGTCAGATTACCCATATTCATCACATCATCCACTCCATTATTCTTAACTTTTACACCGTTCTGTTTTTCAAGGGATTCGCCTGCAATGCCCCAACGAAGCAAATCATAATAACGGGAACCTTCAAAGGCTAGTTCCCAACGGCGTTCATTCTGCAATGCCCTATCCGTATAAGCAGCCAGAGGGGTTAAACCGGCACGTTCACGTACCCGGTTCAAATAACTGACATCCTGTTTCAACTCTGCCATCATCAGCAATACATCTGCAAAGCGGATGATCACCTGATCCTGTGTGTTATCGATCTGGAAGTCAGGAGTTCGTCCATACAATATGCAACTGTAATTTACACAAGCTGTCGTTCCGTCCGACTTTGCCTGATGTGCGTTTATTGCGATATACTTCTTCTGCCAATAACCTGTTTCCTGTATCTGCATACTGGCTCCCCAGGTATAACTTTTTATATTCTCATCCGGATCGTTTACGTCCAAGATAGAAGCGGCACGCCTGAAGTCATTTGGTTCGCTTATCTCCCAGTCGCTTATCAGATTTGTACTGACCGGTCCTGCTCCCCAACCTTGTCCGAACGGAAATATATTCTCATAATTCGGTTGTTCACGAATGGAGAAATAAAGTACCGGTTGGTTTCCATAATAAATACTGGTAGAATGATTTCCCATTGCAGAATATTTAATGGAAAAGATCGTTTCGTTATTCAGGTCATCTCCCACCCAACTCAGGTTATTATCTGTAGCGAACTTATAATCAGGAGCCGTAGCGGAATTTGCGTAAGGCCATAAATTACCAAAATTGGAAACCAGCCCATGACCGCTATTATTAATACAGTCATCCAACCAGTTGATCACTTCTTGTTTTGTCACAGAACCGCCTTCAGTCAATGGCAGGGCGTCCTGCTTATAATATCCGGTATAAAATAAATAGACACGTGCCATCAATGATTCGGCAGCCCATTTCGTTGCATGTCCCAACTGGCTGTCTTTTACTTCATATTTTTTATCCGGCAACGTCTGAATGGCATATTTCAAATCATCCGCCATCTGAGCATATAACTCCCTGGCTTCGGCCCGCGGATTATTCACAGCTTCTGTTGTCAGAACCAAAGGTACCGTTCCAAACATACGGCATAATTCAAAATAGAAGTAAGCACGCAGAAATCGGGCTTCAGCGGCTATCTGATCCTTCAACTCCGGTTTTTCCCATGTCTTTACCACATCGAGAGTTTCCAGCAGCATATTGGAACGGAAAATCCCCTGATACATTTTTTTCCAGAAATCCGGGAACATATCGTCATTTATCTTTTTAAGCTGATCCATTGCTGCCCAGCTTCTATCTACGGCAGCTCCACCTCCCAGACGGTCATCCGAAAGCAATTCGGATACCAGAAAAGTGCATTGGTTTACATTTACTGATGGTAATATGGAATACACTCCGGTTAACGCATCCAATGCATCCTGCGATGTTTCCGGAAAACTCGACGTATCCTTTTTCACCAGATTTTCTGAATCCAGAAAACCGTCGCAACCTGTAAACAGGAATACAAGTAATGAAAGAAATGCTATCTTTTTCATATTTTAAATCGATTAGAATTTTAAATTAACACCTATCATATATGTTCTCGGACTTGGATAAAAGCCGACATCGATACCGGACACCCAACTCTTATCAGCACCATATCCGATTTCCGGATCCATTCCTGAATATTTGGTAAAGGTTGCCAGATTCTGAGCTGTCACATACAACCGGGCCTGACCTAACGGCATACGGGGGAATAGTTTCTTAAAGTCATATCCTAAAGTCACATTCTGGATACGGAAATAATCCCCGTCTTCAATGAATATATCCGATATGTACAGCCAGTTTACATTCGTTCCGGATGCAACACGAGGCAAGCGGTTGGAAGTGCCTTCACCATGCCAGCGGCCCAAAATGTCTGTTGTATAGTTTTCTTTCGGCTGGTCTGTAAACGACCGGTACGACTTGGCGATCTGGTTACCGAATACAGCATTTGTCGTTATCCCCAGGTCAAATCCTTTATATCCGAAGTTCAGTGTCAATCCCATTGTAACATCCGGATGCGGGTTACCGATCATACATTTATCTTTATCATCAATCACACCGTCCTTGTTCGTATCTGCAAAAATCAAGTCACCGGGGGCTGTACCTGACAGCTTTGCTCCGGTATATTCTGCAATCTGCTTTTCACTCTGGAAAACACCCAACGTTTTATACCCATAGAAATAACCGATCGGGTATCCTTCCTGTGCCCGGTACATTTCCGTTGTACCTTCACTCAGAATATTCGGACTTCCGTGAATAATTCCTTCGGAGTTGGCAATACGGGTTACTTCATTCTTATTATGCGACAAATTCAGGTTTACCCCGTAAGTAAAATCTCCAACATGGTCATTCCAGTTCAAAGCCAGTTCAATACCTTTATTCCGAACATCACCGCCATTGATATAAGGAGCGTTCGTACCGTAGGAATCCAGAATAGGAGCCTGTACCAACCAATCTTTGGTTGTCTTTATATAATAGTCGAATGAAAGTCCCAGACGGCTACCCAGGAAACGGGCATCCAGACCTAAATCCAGCTGTTCGGAAGTTTCCCACGTTACATCCTTATTAGGTAAAATATCGGGATAAGCCCCGGAAGAAATAGTTTGCTTGTCCGGTCCGAAGAAATAATTGGACTTCAGGGACGAGATCGTTGCCAGATACTGGAACGGATCGATATCCTGATTACCGTTTTGTCCCCAGCTGGCACGGATTTTAAGGAAATCGAGATAATTTCTCGTCGGCTCCATAAATGCTTCGTTACTCATCACCCAACCGGCAGAAACTGAAGGGAAATAACCCCAGCGATTTCCTTTGGCAAAATTCGATGAACCATCGGCACGCATGACCAGGGTCAACAAATAAGTTTCCTTATAATCATAATTGATACGGCCGAAGAAAGAAGCGATCCCTCTTTTCTGTAAGATCCCATTTTTCATATAAGGAGAACCACCGACTGTCGTTTTATCGGCATAGATAACGGTTGTATTATCCAGATAGGCATGATCGAAGTCATCAAAAATCGAGTTGACATTGCTAGCCGATAAATTGTCACCTAAACCACTCCGTTCCATAGACTGACCGATCAAGGCGCTGAAATTATGATTATTATTGATTTTGAAATCATAACTTACCGTATTTTCCCAAAGCCATCCGGAATTGATAAACATACGTTGAGTCACCTCATTCTCTTTATTATACACATTCGAAGCCAACTCATAAACCGGTTTAAAACTGCGATAGGAATTAGCTTCCATTGTCAAACCGAAGCTGCTCCTGATCTTCAGGTTTTTGATCGGCTGTAAAGTCACATAGGCATTCGCTTTAATGTTATGTTTCTTTGTCAGGTTCTGACCATGTGCATAATCCATCAGGGCAACAGGGTTTTCACCGGTAGGATCCCAATCCAGTGCATAATGATAATTCCCGTCTTCGTCATACATAGGAAGGAACGGATTGGCCTTCAACGCACCATTGATATCATTCTGATACTGGTTGCCGATAGAGATTCCCGATTTTTCAGTATAAGAATATGTAAGATTTTCTCCAAACTTAATGATATCAAAGTCCTTATTTTTTAATAAGGTATGCTCGGTATTCAGACGAAATGTATAACGATCATACTTGGGCTGTACAGGTTTACCCAGAATACCTTCCTGTGAAGTATAGGAAATACCGATAGAATAAACGGACTGTTCGCTTCCTCCCGTAATATTCAGAGCATGATTCTGGACCGGGGCATTCTCATTCCTCATTTCATCCAACCAGTTCGTCCCTTTGTTCGTTCCATTGGCATAACTTTCCCAGTTGGGTACCATCGAACTAAAATCATAAGCAGGCAGGCCATCCATTAAACGACCTTCATTCTGTATCATCGCATATTCCTGTGCATTCAGTGTCGGAACCATTTTATATACATTCTGCACACCAAAATATCCGTCATAAGATATGGTCGCTTTTCCGGCACGCCCCTGTTTTGTCGTCACCAATACAACACCATTCGCAGCACGTGATCCGTAGATAGCAGCTGATGCCGCATCTTTCAGCACATCAATAGATTCGATATCGGCAGGATTCAGATTATTGATATCCGCACCGGTAACCCCGTCTATAATGTATAAAGGTCCCGAAGAACCGGTTGTACCCAAACCACGTATCGTCACATTGAAACCTTCGCCCGGCATACCGGATGATTGGGTAATGTTCACCCCAGGAGTCTGACTTTGCAAAGCTCCCAAAGCGCTCACCGTGTTCAGCTTCTGAATATCGTCTCCCTTCACCTGTACAGTCGCACCTGTTACCAGTTTTTTCTTCTGAATGCCATAGCCCACCACAACAACTTCATCCAAAGCCTGCGAATCTTCTTTTAAAGTAACCTGATAGATTGCAATGTTTGGCCTGACGGTCAATAACTGTTCCTGATAACCGATATACGTAATTTGTAAAACACTTCCGTCCGGAACAGTCAAGGTAAATCGTCCGTCCAGGTCCGTAACTGCACCGTTTGTAGTCCCTTTCTGAACAACGTTTACACCTATCAGAGGTTCATTACCGACCTCCGATACAACAATTCCGGAAATAGTCCTTCCCGTTTGAGCTTCTGCCAGCAGGTTTCCTAAAAGCAGGAAAACGGAAATGAAAACCAGATAAAAACTTCTATTTTTCTTTTCCATAAAAGAATTGATTTAATTGATTAATCACTATTTTTTTAATGTAATTCCCCTGGCGGGAACAATATGTTCTCGCTTATATAAATTTTAACATGAGACTTTTTGATAACTGAAACTTAAAGCCGTCTCAATAATTTAGCAGCTATTTCATTATTCATGACAATAGATTCATCCAACACAGCCGACCTGATTATTGAGGTCAATTCCTGATGCCATTTTACATCTCTCCACATACCGGCAAACTGCGGTCCGCAAAAATTACTCGTAGCTATTCCTGCCCACATCCCCGTTTGAGCAGCCGCTACTGTTCCTAAAGCACAAAGTTCTTTCACCCAATCCCAGTTCAGCAGAGGCCAGTCTTTATAATCTACAATCCCCCAGCATTCTGTAGTAATAAGAGGCCGTCCTGTTTTTCTTGCGATTTTCCCTGTCAGTTCTATTTTATCGGTCAGCAACTTCTGCCAGTACAATGGTTTCTCCCGGTAAAGCTTTTCAGCAGATCTCACCACTTTCTTATAGGCTTCGGGAGAAAACTGTCCATCCTTATAATCCACGATCTTATAAAACTCGCTGTTATTCTGATGAACCATCCATATATGATGCTCATACAAATCCAGGAAAGAAGTGTCTACTTCCTCATATTTCTGAACATCCCCATAATCAAAGGAAAAGAGGAAAGGCATATTCGGATATTCTTTCCTCATCCGATTCAAAGCATGTTTCATCCACTGAAGCGACTCTTCCTTATACCATTGTCCCCATACAACATGCGGATATTGGGATGAAAAGAAAGGAGCCCACAAATTTCCCGGCCATTCATTACACAGATCCACAAATAATACAGTATCCAACAGCCCGTCTGTTTCTATAGATTTAAGAGTTGATATCCAGCAATCAGCCATCTTGTCTGGGATTGTTATCTTCATCCTGGTATCATCTACGTCCTGACGATACCAGGAAGAAAGTCCTACCTTGATATCGCGTTCCCGACATTTTGTAAGAAACTCATTCAAAGCAGGCTGAACCTGTACTTCATTTAAATCCGGACTTCCCCAAACCTGCTGGTTCCAGACTTCATTCAACATCCATTTCCCGGTTGGATTCTCTGCGACCAGATGCGGATAAGCATCAATACGTATCGCATTATAACCACGTTCGAGCAATTCATCCAACACCTTATCCCAGTCTTCGTAACCGGCTCCCGGCCAACGACGTTCCAACCAGGAAAAGTCCCACATGGTAATTGCACGAGGCGATACCTTTCTCTTACTCATTTCCGGAACTACCTCATTAAAAGAAGAAGTTCCAAACAGATCAAAAGAGGCAAGGCTACCCAAAGTTGCCATAGTAGTTTGTTTTATAAAATTCCTTCTGTCCATATTCATTACTTAAACGGGATAATTTGCATTTACACTATAAAACTCTTTATTCAAATGCTTGTGTATCCATAGGCTTTCTATTATTAGAATTATAACTGTTAACTATATCTCGGATTTCTATATGGCAAAGATATAGCCAGTTAATCCTACTTCTTTTCTTTATTTTTGCGCATAATGCTGGTATTTTACCATAATTTTGAAATCAGATAACTTTCCGGTTTTTTACTCCGAACTTTTTCTGATATTCTGATGGCGACATCTGTGTGGAGCGTTTAAACTGCTCAATAAAGTTTGACAAATTATTAAAACCAGCCTCCATACTTAACGTCGAAATCTTCATACGTCCTTCTATCAACAGCTTTTTAGCATGCCCGATACGTATATCATTCAAGTACTGTACAAATGTCTTTTTGGTACGTCCCCTGAAATAACGGCAGAAAGCATTAGGCGTCAAACCAACCAGTGAAGCGACTTCTTCCAGTTTTATCGATTTTGTAAAATTCTTCATCATATACTGGTATACTTTATCGAATCTTTCAAAATCCGAAGAATTGACAGATTCCGTGAATCCGACACTTGCCAGCAACTCATATTCGTCTGTCGTCGCCATCATTTCCAGTAACGAAATAAAGTTGGTAATACGGGCAGCCCCGGTATCATTCACCGAACGTTGGATGAAAGAACCGATCGTATCTCTAGATTTTCCCATAAACTTAATGCCGCGCCTGGAACGTTCTATCAACTGACGAATATTGTTCATTTCCGGTAAGCGGATCAGATTTTCTTCAAAAATATCTTTTAGAAAGAACAAACACAGGCAAGACGCCTTCAGTCCGGCACCTTGTTTAAAGAATTCATCATCATTCCGCCATTCATGGGGCAACTTCGGTCCTACCATACAAACATCACCTTCCTGGTATCTGTCAATATGGTCCCCGACAAAACGTGTTCCGGTACCTTCCAATATATACATAATTTCTATTTCGGGATGATAATGCCACGGAACAATAAAATGTGGCAAATCTTCTTTATAGAAGTTTATATAGCTATTGCTCGTAAATGGTAATTCCTGATAAAGTGGTATCATAATGTTTTATTTAATAAAGAAGATGGTTAGCTAATACATACTTATGCCTCTTGCACAAATATACAATCGAACTTATATCAATATTTATTTGATATTCGCAGGAAATTATGGTATTTTACCATTAACATAAAATAGGATGTTAATATAACATAACCTTCAATATCTCTCCTCCTTTTCCATTGAAGTATTAAAGTATAGTTCAAAGAAAAATAAAAAAAGGATACGAACCAAAGGTATTTCTTCGGTTAACATATCCTTTTTTCTATGATATTTAATCTTTACTGATTCAGTACATGAATCGTATGGCAAGCCACCAACGCAGCTGTTTCTGTACGAAGACGGCTTTCTCCTAATGAGATAGGTTCAAAACCCTGCTGTAAAGCCAGTTCTATCTCTTCCGGGCTGAAGTCTCCTTCAGGGCCGATCAGCACTAAAGCGTTTTCACCCGGACGATACGTTTGTTTTAATAATGTTTTATCTCCATCCTCACAATGAGCGATAAACTTACGACCGTCAAAAGGTTGGCTGACAAATGATTTGAAATCAGTCATTCCTTCCAGCTGGGGTAGTGTCGCCTTTTGCGACTGCTTCATGGCACTGATCAGGATCTTTTCCAGACGGGCTGGTTTTATCTCCCGGCGTTCTGAGAAACGACAATTCAGGCAGGTAATGGCATCAATACCGATCTCGGTCGCTTTCTCTGCAAACCATTCCATCCGATCCATATTTTTTGTCGGAGCAACTGCGATATGAAGGCGGAAGTTCCATAAAGCCGGTTGCTGCCAACTCTCCAGAATGGACACTTCGCAATGTTTATGATGGGCACGACTGATAGCCGCCTTATAAAAAGTTCCTTTACCATCTGTCACTAAAATTTCATCGCCTTCGGTCAGACGAAGTACACGAATACAGTGACCTGCCTCCTCTTCCGGCAGTTCCGGATTCACTGCAATATCCGGCGTATAAAATATCTGCACGTCTCTTTAATTTTCAATTTATTTTTCAATTACCCGAGTATCATCCCTATAATCGTAGCCGACAGCACAGAAACCAAAGCACCGGCAATCATGGCCGGAAAACCGAAACGGGTTATCATTTCCTTCTTCTCCGGAGCCAGTACTCCCATTCCGCCTAACAGAATCCCGATAGACGAGATATTGGCAAAACCACATAATATATAGGTAGACATTAAAATCGACTTTTGATACATGAACATCCCGGCATCTTTCCACTCCTGCAACTGGAAATAAGCCACAAATTCATTCAGGATCGTCTTCTGTCCCAGCAAAGAACCGACAAGCATAATATCCGGTGACGGAATACCGATCAGCCACATAAAAGGAGCCAGAATAACTCCGAGAATAAACTGGAATGTCAATCCCTGTGCTTTACCGTCAGTCACCGAAACAATCCATTCATTCAAACCGGTATAACGGCCCAGCAGTCCTTCCAGAAGATAATTCGCCAAAGCTACCAGCGCAATGAATACCAAAAGCATTGCAGCTATATTGACCATCAGGCGGATACCGGTAGATGTTCCGGCAGCCAACGCATCCAAAGCCGTCGGATGAGAACTTCCTTTTTCCAAAGTGGCAGCCTGATCAACAGCAACTTCCGTCTGCGGACAAAGCATCTTTGCCAAAACGATCGAGCCGGGTGCAGCCATCAACGACGCCGAAATCAGATGCTTGGCAAACAACACCCTGGCTACAGGGTCACCCCCCGATAACATACCAATATAAGTTGCCATAACCGTTCCTGCGATAGTCCCCATTCCGGACACCATAACCAGGAAGATTTCCGACTTATTCATCGCCGGCAAGTAATTCTTAATAAGCACGGGAGATTCAGTCATTCCCATAAATATATTTCCGGAGGTAACTAATCCTTCCGCACCCGATATATTCATAAACTTTCGTAGCAACCAGGAAAAAGCTCCCACAACACGCTGGATAATTCCCCAATAGTAAAAGAGGGAAACCAATGCTGAAAAGAAAATGACAACCGGTAATGAATGGATCAGGAATATAAACCCATTACTTTTGGTTGCATACGGACCTAATAAAAAACCAACTCCCGCCTGGGTAAAGTCCATCAGTTTAATAAACGCCTTCCCCATCCATTCCAAAGCGGTTCCCACGAACGGTATATAAAGAACTGCCAAGGCAAATATGAGCTGCATGATCAATCCGCCTCCTATCAACTTCCAGTTGATACGTTTCCGGTCATAACTCAAGGCATATGCAACAGCCAGAACTGTCACGATCCCCAGTATTCCACGTAAAAGGGACTCCAGACTAATCCCGCTCTGTTGGTCTATCATTTGGCACTACCCTCCTCTTCTTCACGACGGCGGATCTCGTCTTTGTACATCTTTGCATATTCATAGTTCTCATCAGCAACGGCTTCTTCCATCCGTTCGCTCAGTTCTTCTTCATCCAGAAGAGAAAGCCATTTCTTCAATTCCGCCTCATCTTCTATATCTTCCGGTTCTTTATCCAGCAAAGCATAATCGTTGTCATCCATTTCATCCGGCATCGAGGATTCTTCCAGCACGACTCCGCATTCTGAAACGATATGTTCTGTTGTATAGATGTCGCATTTCACCCGAAGAGCGATTGCAATGGCATCCGATGTCCGTGAATCGAGGCGTACCTGGGTTATGCCATCATCAAACAACAGCTCGGAATAGAAAACCCCGTCTTCGAACTTATAAATGAAAACCTCCCGTAGCTGAATGCCGAAAGCCTGGGCAAAAGTCATAAATAAATCATGAGTAAGAGGCCTGGGAGGCGTAATATGTTCTAATGCAATAGCAATGGATTGTGCTTCCGATGTCCCTACTATAATAGGTATACGACGGGCTCCGTTTTCTTCCGCCAGTATCAGGGCATACGCTCCCGACTGAATCTGGCTATTAGTCAGCCCTTGAACCCGTAATTTTATTTTTGTATCCACACCACATAAATTTTATAGTACTGATACAAAAGTAATATTATTTCGGAATTAAAAGAGGGAAAGTGGACAAATGATGATCGGTAAAGTCTATAAAAAAGAAAAGGTTGTCATCCCGACAACCAATCTTCATTGCTAACCTTAAATCTAATACCATGAAAAACACAGTGCAAATATAAGCACTTTATGTTATTCAGCATAGTTTTATAGCACAAATCATACTTGTTTTAGCAATATTTTAGTAGAATACCTTATTTGGCAAGGTATATTAACAATCAATTCTTATCTTTCATATATTCATCCGCTTTCTCCTTCATCCGTTCAACACGTTTAGCTGTTTCGGGATGGCTTGAAAACATCTGGCGAAATTTGGATGATTTCGGTGCTTCTTCACTCAAACTCATCAGTTTATTCAATGAATTATGCATGCTGTACGGATCAAGACCATTGGCTACACTAAACTCAAAGCCGTAATCGTCTGCTTCATTTTCCTGTTTTTGAGAATATTGTGCACCGGCCAATGCTGTTGCCAGATCACCTAACTGGGAATCCGATAATTTAGCTACGACATCACTGGTTGCTCCTGCGGCATTTTTTGCAGCCGAAGTCAGATAAGCGTTCTTCATGGCATCTTTCGAATCGGAATGGAGCACATGACCGATTTCATGTCCGATAACAGCCATTACTTCATTGTCGTCCATCACTTTCATCAATCCGCCGCAAACACGGACACTACCGTCACCACAGGCAAAAGCATTTACGTCGATAACATTGTATACCTTAAAATTCAGATCCAGTCCGTCAACTTTGATATCCTTTGTCAGACGTTCCAGACGCTGCCCCATTTCCGTATCGGGACCAGCCACTTCATTATGGGTATCCATCCATTCGATATATTCACGGCTCATAGCCACTATATCGGCATCACTAAGTGTGACAGCTTTGGCAACATCGGTAGCGGCACTAACCACTTTCTTGGTGTTAATTGTTTTCCCTCCGATTTTAAACTGCGCAGAAGCAGTCAAGCTGACACCAGCCAGAAAAATCACTGATAATAACGTTGTTCTCATACTCAAATTTTATTTACATACTTAGTTCGTTTGCATTTGTATAAATTCCATCAACTGGTTAAATGTGACATCTTTTAGTATAACTTTTTTCGTTTTATCCAACAGGTAAAGGGTTGGAATTGCTTTCAGATCGTATATCTCATCATTTTTAAGGCTTACCGTATTATCATAGGAGTTTATCCAGGTTGCCGGCACATCAGGGATATGTTTCCGCCAGGCTTCCAGGTCCTCATCGGGATAGACAGCCAGAATCTTTAGTTTTTTATCAGACATCATCCGGCCGATCAACGGATCACCCGACAATTGTTCCGTAATTTCTTTACAGGCATGGCAATCCGGATTGTAGAAGAATAACAAAAGATAATCAGCCTTTACATTATATAATGTACCGGTTTTCCCATCGGCCAAGGTATAAGTAAAGTCGGTTGCCGGCTCACCTACCCTGTTCTTTAATGCCAGTTCCAATAAATGGGCCGGACGGATTTTGTTTACTTCATCGAGGACCGGTGCGGCCAGAACGGATTCGAGTACAGGGATATACAAAGATTCATCGCGCATCGGAGAGTTAGGATCATAAAGATACTTTTCATACAGACCGGACATATGAGCAAAAAAACTGCTATCAGCCGTAGCCTTGTGCATCATACCTTTGATGGAAGAGGTCGCAACTTCCGGAGTAACATATTTCATCAGGTCGATATAGTTGGTAAGTGCCTGTTCCGTGATATCCGGCAGATGGATATACGCCGTATCGGTAAAATCAAATTTATCCCAATAATGCTGGACCAGATATTTGGCACGTTCGCCCGGATCGGTAATCATACTAGGGACGGCAACCATTTCAAAGGTTCTCGGCGTTGTATCCTCTTTCTCTGTTTTTGCAGTCTGCTGACCGTGACATGAATTAAAAATCAACGCAAATGCCAGCAAGCAAAGTATTCTGACTATCATATTTTTATGTTTTATAGTGCAAATATAACAGTTACGACAGTTTCAGATATCACTTTAGCCCAATTATTTCAAATAATAATTAATGTAACATGCCGTGGGAGATACTATTTTACCGGCATCTCTCTCTGATTAGATGCCTTACTAATATATTGCCGACAGCTGTAAGTAATATTATCGATAGTTATAAACAATATTGTCGATAGCAATCAATAATAATACAGAAAGCTATCGACAATAGATTTGTAGCTAATGTAATTCGGTTCAGTACCTATACCAAGCGAAGTTACATCAGGAACTATGAAATGTTTTATTTAATACTCCCCGTACCATCCAGAAAGTTGAGGTAAGCCTTCTGGCCTGCCGAAACATTCACTGCATCCTGATCACCTCCGTTCTTACGATATTCGATCTTATTGCTCAGGATGGCAAACTCGGTACGCCACCAGTCGGTTGACGGCAATTTAATGCACATACGTAAGGTGCCGGAGGCTACAAAAGCGGGTGAAACAAATTCGCCTTCACCGGAAGGGACGGTGAATTTACGGGTCTCGTCGAAGGTATCCCAACCGCCGGAAGGATCGCCGGTCAGGTAGATATCGGGAGCCAGAAATTCGAGAGTGTAGTTCAAATCCTTACCTGACACTTCGGTGGTAACGACCAGGATATACCAGCCGGCATTCTTCACACCGATATTCTCTCCGCCACTACCATCATCCACACCGGAGACTCCGGCTAAAGAGGCTGATGAGGCGGGGACAAGACCTTCGGAATAAGCGACCTGATTGCCGTCCCACAAAGGCTGCGCATTGAACTTCATTACGTTATTACCGCCAAAATACTGCATGGACCAGAATTTACCCGGAGTATCCGTTACCGGGATCATTTCTACCCATTTACCCCAACTGCTTCCGGAGGCAAAATCACCTACCAGGTACATCTGTCCCGGCAAAGTGACAGGAGGTTCCACATTATAACCCAACACTTTCGGAAGTTCGATAACATTGGACATGATTTGTCCTGCTCCATTATTCGTAAGGGAAGCGTTCAGACGAATATAAACCGGCATGGGTGTCTCCGGCAATTCGGCATTATCGTTCGAAGCCTTCCACAAATCCAGCAAAGCCATGGCAAAGTCAACGGCGTCTATATTCAGTTCAGGCAGTGGGTAAGCCGGGGATAAGGTGGCATAATTTGCTTTTGTACCGGCTGCCTCATCGGCCTCCTTAAAAGTTTCTTCCAGGGAGAGTTGTACTTTATAGGTGGTAGAAGCCACGTATCCGTAATTAGGTTGCGTACAGGTCAGTTCAATGGAAGAAAGATTCTTCAGATCATATACTTCATTTGCCTGTGCCGGTGTATTCAGGTTGAACTCGGTTGGTTCCTGAAAAACCGGATTATCGTCTCTGTCTTCTCCGCAACCGGTCCAGAATAATGAACCGGCTAAAAGGAGCATATATATATTCAGTTTCTTCATTTGTTTACAGATTTGGAAGTTATTATTTTAATGATTCATATCCCGGGTTTTGCACCAGGTTCGGATTGGCAGTCAGGTCGCGGTCGCTGATCGGATAGATATTGAAGCGACTGTCAATGTTTGCAACGCCTTCCAATGTACCCCCTTTATATGCCCAGGCATAATCCTTGGTAAATTTTCCGAAACGTACGAGGTCGGAACGACGCTGTCCTTCCCAATATAATTCGCGGGCACGTTCATCGAGAATAAAATCAAGAGACAGGTCAGAGGCTGTAATATTGGCACTCTTATCACCGTTAGCACGTTCACGCAGTTGGTTTACATACTCAACGGCCTGTTCCTTATTGGTTCCGGCAGCATTGCGTACGGCACATTCCGCATAAATCAGATAGATGTCTGCCAGACGGAACAACGGGAAGTCGGTGTTCGGATCGGGTGTCGGAGTTACCGCTGCGCCGTCCCAGCCCAGGTTCGTAAATTTATGGCACAGATAACCGGTGTTCCAGTCCTGCATTTTCGATTCCGGAGTACGTGTTCCGGCACCATCATAGAAAGCATAACGTTTATCTTTCTTAACCAGGCTACCGTGGCTGTCGGTTCCCGCATCCGGACTTTCGTTGAAGAATCCGATCATCTGCTGTGTCGGCTTCAGGCAAGTCCACGAAGAAGACATTCCAAACCAGGTCTGGTCCATATCACCACCATAGGCAGCGGCTGTCAGCATAATTGTACTGCCATAGCTTTTTGCATTGACATTATCGAAAGGGATCGCGTAGATGATTTCATTCTTATGCATACCCGTCAGATGGTTTTCACCACAGAAGAGGTTGGCATAATTATCTTCCAGGCCGAACCCGGCGTCAATCACTTTCTGGGCATATACAGCAGCCTTGTCATACATCGGTTTGCCTGTATAAACTTCTGCATTCAGATACATTTTGGCAAGAAGCGTGTTAATGACCGGTCTGGTTACACGACCGTACGTTGCCATAGAAGGCGTTTCGTCCAGATTACCGTTTTCGGAAAGATCGATCAATTCGGCTACAATCTTGTCAAACAATGCCTCCGCCCCTATCTGTGACGGTTTCCACGACTTATCGTCTGTCGGGCTGTCATCCCAAACAACACCCGGATTGCGATAAAGGTCGATCAGGTAATAATAATTCATTGCCCGGAGTCCGCGCACCTGGTCACGATATTTCTGAATATCAGGAATGTCGCTATCTGCCGCATAAACGTCCAGGAATTCCTTGCAGTAACGAACATTCAGTATGGCACGCTGGTAGAATGAATAAGCATAAGGCAATGTATAATCCCAGTTCAGCTGGCATAACTCCACAATACCTTCGTCCGCCCAGTTCCAGATCGCTTCATCGGAAGGGAACAACTGCAAGGAGAGCAATCCGCGGAGAAAAACCAGCGAACCCTGGTCGCCACCCTGCAAGTCAGGTTCGACATTTGTATCGGAAGAGTTTCCCGACAAGCCGAAACCGGAATAGATTTTAGCCAGGAAGGACTGGCAGTCGGCTTCATTATGGATAGAACTGCTGGATTTATCCAGTATCGGCTCCTGATCGAGGTCACCCAGACAGGAAGTGGCCCATACACAACATAAAGAGGCAAGGCCCAATGATATATATTTTTTCAGTTTCATGATAGATGCATTTTAGAAATTGATGTTAACTCCGAATAATACTGTTATCGGACGCGGATATACGTTGTTATCCATACCGTCATTCACTTCAGGATCGAGACCGTCATACTTGGTTATGATGATCGGGTTCTGCACGGTTGCATAGAAACGGGCATTCCAGCTACTTTTGATAAACTTGTCGACATTATATCCCAATGTTATATTGTCGATCTTCAGGAACGAAGCATTCTGGATATAGTAATCCGACAAACGCTGGCGTGACTGGAATCCGGTTTTCAAAGCTGATGTAGGTTTATTGCTCAACGCATTGTTCCCAAACAATTCGTTGACGCCCAATGCAGCATTGGCGGCCGTCGAGTTGAAATTGTAATTGCCCAGGCTGACACGTCCGTTGAAGCCTAAATCCCACTGCTTATACGTGAATTTGGAGTTGAAGCCCATCAACACGTCTGCGGTCGGTTTCTTATAACGATAAAGGTCATTGTCGGTAATTACACCGTCACCGTTACGGTCCACATACTCACCTTCGATCGGGTTTCCGTCGGCATCATACACTTGCTGGAAAACATAGAATGTACCCGGAGCATAACCAACGCTATGGATCTTCAGACGCAAACCACCGTCACCACCTGTCGATTCGAAACGTTTACCCGGTGAATCGGAATTATCGTTATAAGTCAGTTCCGTAATCTTAGTCTTGTTGTAAGCGATATTGAAACCCAGGTCCCAACTAAAGTCACGGCTTACTATCGGACGGGTATTGATAGAAAACTCAACCCCTTTGTTTTCGAGCGAACCGATATTCGAAACAACATATTCGGCAAAGTCGGTTCCGGCCGGCACATTCACTTCCGCATTGATAAGGTCTTTTGTCTTACGGATATAACCATCCAAAGAACCGGTAATACGGCCGTTCAGGAATCCGTAATCGATACCGACATTATAGGTAGTCGTTGTTTCCCATTTCAGATTCGGGTTGGCGGCTGTCGGTGCCAATACATTTATCCAGGTCACATTTCCGGCAGCATCATAAACAGGATACATGGCTCCCCCTTTTCCTTCCCGGTAAAATGAAAGATACGGATAATCGCCCTGGTTAATATCCTGCTGCCCGGTAACACCCCAGCCTAAACGCAACTTCAATTCATCCAGGCTACTAAAATCTTTCATAAAGCCTTCTTCATTCATCTTCCACCCCAAAGCCAGCGAAGGGAAGAGTCCCCAGCGTTTATCTTTGGCAAAACGGGAAGAGGCATCATCACGTAAAGTGAATGTCAACAGATATTTATCCATCAGCGAGTAATTCATACGTCCATAGAAAGAGGCCAGTACATATTTGGTATCTGTTTCCTTATATTCGTTGCTTACGGTCGTATTCTGTCCGAACGTTTCCGGCTTGCGCGACAAATAATAGGTCACATTATCCGTCTGCGTCTGGTAACTCTGATAAGAATAACCTGCCATGACGTCGAAGCGGCTGGCTACCGACGGTAGTTCTTTGGAATACTGTGCATAGAAATCAAACAGTTTGTTTTTATGTGTACTATTATAGATACGGTTACTTCCGGTTGCGTCATCGTCCGGCTGATAAGAACCGGGAGCATTCGGGTCTACATATTTCTTTCCTTCCACAGATGTATAATCGATACCCATATTCATATTAAAGCGTAAATCCGGCAAGAAGTGCAGTTTGTAATCGAACTGCGCATTTCCGATAAACGACTTGGCTGTCGAACGGTCATCGACCATTTCCAGCATAGAAACAGGGTTGACTCCGGCTGAGGTCGCTCTGGTGCCGTCCGGTGTGTAGTCGCCGGTCCAGGTAAAATAACCTCCGTATTTACTGCCGTTTGTAACCGGCTTGGTCGGGTCGAAGCTAACCGCGCTTCCCAAAGCACCCGTATCGGCAAAACGGTTTTTGATATAAACGCCTTTACCATTCAGGTTTACATTCAGGTGGTCCTGAAAGAAGGAAGGAGTCAATGAAACGCTTCCGGTATATCGCTGGAAATTAGATGTTTTCAGAATACCGTTCTGATCGGTATAACCGAAAGAGACACGGTAAGGCATAAATTCTTTGACAGAGCCGTAAGCACTGATATTATGGTCGGTCGAAATTGCCGTACGCAACACTTCATCCTGCCAGTCTGTACTGACATTCGGGAAGAGATTCAACGCATTCAACATACCCTCCGTCGTGTTCGGAGCATTTGTGATATAATCACGGTATTCATCCCCGCTCATTACATCTACTTTATTACGTTTCGTGCTGACAGACACATTACCGCTGTAATTGATCTTCACACTGCCGCTCTTTCCTTTTTTCGTCGTAATGATGATAACACCATTCGAGGCACGAAAACCGTAGATTGCAGTAGCCGATGCATCTTTCAGGACTGTAAAAGACTCGATATCAGAAGGGTTTATCGTACTCAGCGGATTGCTTAACCCGTCTGGGGCACTGTTACCCATAATCACACCGTCGATAACCACCAACGGATCGTTTTTAGCAGACAAGGAAGAACCGCCACGGATACGGATCGAAGAAGAGGAACCCGGCTGTCCGGTTGAAGAGGCAACGGATACACCGGCCACTTTACCCATCAACATATCCTGGGGACTGACCTGCAAGCCGCGGTTCTTTTCATCCGGCTTGATGGCGATAACAGAACCGGTAGCATCATTCTTCTTAACCGTACCATATCCAATAACGACAACATTCTCCAACATCTGGGAATCTTCTACCAGAATGATATTCATATCAGAGGTAGCAGGCAATTCCTGCATCTTATATCCGATAAATGAAACAGAGATAATATCGCCTTTAGAGGCAGACAACAGAAACTTACCGTCTATATCGGTAACGGTCCCGTTCGTTGTCCCCTTTATAATAACATTCGCCCCGATAACCGGTTCTCCTGTAGGATCTTTCACAACTCCAGTTACTGTCATTTGCTGGGCAAAAACAGAAACGGACATACACAAGCCTGCGATCAGCATCAACAGTGCTTTAAACCTTAAACGTTTCATGTGCTTAAATTTAAGTTCTTTACAAGTTTACTTAATAACCTTAACAATCCTTTCACCTTATAGATTTTTTAACCCTTTTATTTCTTTCGGGTCGCTCACTTCCTGAATGCTGATAGCAAAACCTCCTCCGCTGGCAGCCTTCAAATTCAATTTGCTTTTGCTTGTCAACACACCTTTCTTTATAGTATATGCCTGCGGATTATTTTTCCAGTCGGCATCTTTTGCATCGGCGTATATTACTGCCACATATTTCTTTCCCGGATCAAGGAAGTCGAAAAACAGGCGGGATTCATGTCCGTTCTCATCGGCCGTACAGCCAACGAACCAGTTACCTGTTCCTTTTGCTTTGCGGGCAATCGTGATATAATCGCCCGGTTCTGCTTCCAGGTAAAGCGATTTGTCCCAATCGAGAGCGACATCTTTAATAAACTGGAAGGCATCGGCATATTGTTCGTAATGTTCGGGAACATCGGCTGCCATCTGGAGCGGACTGTACATCGTTACATAAAGTGCCAGCTGACGTGCCAATGTAGAACGAACCTGTGAAGTGTTCGACGGATTCATCGCGCTGCAATGTGTTTCGAAGATACCCGGCGTATAATCCATCGGACCACCGATCAGACGAGTGAAAGGAAGAATCGTTGTATGATCCACGTTATTACCTCCAAATGATTCATATTCTGTTCCGCGAGCCGATTCGTTACCAATCAGGTTCGGATACGTGCGACACAGGCCGGTTGGGCGTGTTGCTTCGTGAGCGTTTACCATGATCTTATAGTCGGCCGCTTTCTTTACAGCATACAGATAATGGTTACACATCCACTGTCCGTAATGATGTTCGCCGCGGGGAATGATATCGCCTACATAACCGCTCTTCACACTGGTATAGCCGTTGTCTACCATGAACTGGTAGGCTTGATCCATATGACGTTCGTAATTACGGACGGAAGCAGATGTTTCATGATGCATCATCATTTTTATTCCTTTGCTTGCTGCATAACGATGGATTTCCTGTACATCGAAATCAGGATAGGGAGTAACAAAGTCGAATACATAATCTTTACTCTTGCCGAACCAATCTTCCCAACCTTCGTTCCAACCTTCCACCAGGACGGCATCGAAACCATTGGCTGCCGCAAAGTCGATATAACGCTTTACGTTCGTTGTATTAGCGGAGTGGCGTCCGTTGGGTTTTGTTTTTGAATAATCGGTTTCCCCTAATTTGACACTGCTCAATTCGTCGGTGTAAGCCCATGTTCCTTTGTTGGTGATCATATCCCACCATACACCGACATATTTCGTCGGCTTGATCCAGGATACATCATCCAACTTACAGGGTTCGTTCAAGTTTAATGTGATGCGTGAAGCCAGGATATTACGGGCGTCATCGCTTACGATAACCGTTCTCCACGGTGACTGGCAAGGTGTCTGCATATATCCTTTATCGCCTTTTGCATCCGGTGTCAACCAGGACTCGAACGTCATCGTTTTGTCATCCAGATTCAGATGCATACAGGAATAATCAACTAAAGCGGCTTCATGCAGATTGATATATAATCCGTTATCCGATTTCATCATTAACGGAGTCTGTACACCGGTCTGCGAGAAAGGTGTTTGTGATGAGTTGGGAGTAACAGCCTCTTTCATCAAACCGCGGATCTCGCTCAGGCGAGAGGTCATGGTGCTGTATTCCTGCGTATCGTAATCGCCCGGTAACCAGAATGTCTTATGGTCGCCTGCCATAGCGAACTGAGACTTTTCTTCCTTGATCACGAAGTAGTTCAACTCTTTCTGTTGCGGGAATTCATAACGGAAACCCAGTCCGTCATTGAACAGGCGGAAACGAACCACGATAGAACGGTCGTTGGATGGCTGTTCCAGCGTAACAGCCAGTTCGTTGTAGTTGTTCCGAATTTCTTTTTCTTCACCCCAGACCGGTTGCCAGGTTTCATTGAAGCTGGAAGTACGGGTATCCTTTATCCGGAAACCGTCATACAGATTCGTTTTCTTATCCAGTGCATCCACGTCCTTGCGTTGTTTGAACTCAAAGTCGACGGCGGTATCCGCATCTTCTTTCTTTAATTCTAGTCCCAGGTGGCTGGGTTTGATCACTTCTTTTTGTTTATAACTCAGGTCATAAACCGGTGCGCCCTTTTCATCCAACCGGAAGTTCATTTCCAGGTTTCCGTCAGGCGACAACAATTGCTGTGCATAGCTGATCGTGCTGCATCCGAGCAGGGCGACCAATATTAATACTTTACTTCTCATGGTGTTATTATATGATTTAATTAACTTTTCCAAATTCAAGGATCAACACGTCTTTACCTTTCAACGATAAAGAGGTCTGCAAATCGATCTGCCGATCGTTCAACAGGTCGTAAGCCCGACGGGCGGGAAGCACTTCCTGATAAGAAGCCAGGTCGACCGTGCGGTCGGCATCAGAACCGTTCAGGAAAACAACAACGGAATGATTTCCGTACTTACGTTCGTAAACGTATACTTCGTTCTGCGTAATAAAATGTTTGAACGAGCCTTTGGCTATCGCATCATTGCCTTTTCGCCAGTTGAGTAGCTTACTTATATATGTATAGGCTTCGTTCTGCTGAGGGGTGCGACCGGCCGGAGTAAATGCGTTTTGCTTGTCACCTGTCCATCCGCCAGGGAAGTCACGGCGCAGAACACCATCGCCTTCGGCTTTATCGGCAGCCATCAGTATTTCGGTGCCATAATAAATCTGCGGGATACCACGAACGGTCAGCAGGAAAGCCAAAGCCTGTTTGTAACGGTTCAGGTCGCCTGTAGGCGGTACTTTATAGAAACGGGAGGTATCGTGGTTGTCAAGGAATACCAACAGATTCATCGGGTCGGCATACACGATATCCTGTGTCAGGTAATCATAGATACGTGCCAGTCCCCTATCCCAGCTGTTCGTCTCTTCATCGAATGCCGACGACATGATATTCATCAAAGGAAAATCCATGACCGAAGGCAGGTAAGAGTTCCGGGGATAAGCCACTTTGCTGTCCTTCTGCCAGAAAGAGACACCTACATTATTTCCGATCCACGTCTCTCCTACGATATTGAAATCGGGATATTCAGCATTGACAGCCCTGCACCAGCGTGCCATCATATCGAAATCGGCATACGGATGCGTATCTTGTCGGATACCGTTGATCCCGGCATATTCAATCCACCAGATACTGTTCTGGATCAAGTAAGAAGCAACATGCCGGTTGCGTTGGTTCAGGTCGGGCATCGACTGTGTGAACCAGCCGTCTATATTTTTAACTTTGTCGTAATCAGAACGGTAGGTGTCGGCCTGCGGCATCGTCTGGTAACCGGTCTGCACGAAATGATCCTGGAAGTTAAACCAGTTATCGGACGGTTTATCGGTAAAGAAGAAATGTTCGCTTCCGCAGTGGTTAAAGATCATATCCATTACGATCTTCAAACCTTTATCATGGGCGGCACTAACCAGTTGGCGAAACTCTTCATTATCACCGAAGCGAGGATCGACTTCATAATAATCAGTAATGGCATACCCGTGATAGGAACCTTCGGCCATATCGTTCTTCAGGATAGGATTCAGCCAGATGGCGGTAACACCCAGATCGGAGAAATAATCCAAATGATCGGCTATCCCTTTCAGGTCACCTCCGTGACGGGCATACATATCCGTACGATCCACTTTCGACTCGCGCATTCCGGGAACAACATCATTCTTCGGATCACCATTGGCGAAACGGTCGGGCATGATCAGGTATAAAACGTCTGAAGCATGGAAACCTTCCCGGGCAGACGAGTCCTTCTCGCGCCCTTTTATCTGATAAGGGATGATTGTTTGTTCCCCGTTCTTTGTCAGTTGAAAGTCGAATTGCTGCGGAGCAGTTTCCGACAGATCCAGATAAAGCAGTAAGTAATTCGGATTTTGTAGCTTCACGATCTCTTTCACGCGAATATCGGAAGCTGTTATCGATATACTATCGGTTGCGATATCCGTACCATATAATAGGATTTGCAGTTCGGGATTCTTCATACCCGACCACCAGAAAGCAGGTTCCACTTTCTGTATTTTTACGCCTGACAAAACAGGCAGGCAAAAGCCAAGACATAATACAAAGGTTACAATTATCTTTTTCATGGAATGATTTGTTGGTGAACGATGCAAATGTAGCGGGATGGATTACCGGGAAAACGCATTAGAAAAAAAATCAAAACTCATAAAACATCTTTTCACCTGTAATACAAGACTATAGCATATTTCAACCAGGCAAAAAATCAAAACGTATTAGAAGGTATTTCAAATGTATTTCACTATCTTTGCGCTAGATGAATCAAATCAACAACATGAAAAACACGATATATTCTCTTTTTCTACTCCTTTTGTCGATATTGCCGGCACATGCATCCGGCGATGAGCCGACGATCAAATCCCTGCTCAAAGAGTTGGATCGTACCATCGCTATGAAAGCCAACTTTCACAAACAGCGGGAACACGAGATAGACAGTATCCGGAAACTGGCACATACCACTTCTTCGCCAGAGGAAAAATATCACCTGTACAGTTCCCTGTACGGAATCTACCTACATTACCAGGCCGACTCAGCTTTGCATTATCTGGAAAAAAGGAAAGCACTCCTTCCGTCCCTCCAAAATCCACAGTACGAGAACGATTTATGGATCGCAAGAGCCGAAGTACTGGGAATCATGGGACTTTACAATGAAGTAGCCGCTCAACTGGAGCAAGTACGCCGGGATCAGCTGGACAACCAGACCCTGCTTTACTATTATTATACCTGTCGTACTTACTATGGTTGGATAGCAGACTACACCCGTACCGACGAACGGCACAAGTATATCGAGAAAACGAATGCCTACCGCGACTCCATCTTATCCCTCACTACCAACCAGCTCGACCACAGTGTGGTACTGGCCGATAAAATGATCGTAGACGGACAAGCGGATAAAGCAATCGAACTGATAAATAAAGAGTTGGAAGGTTTGGACAACCGGGAGTCACTGGTCTATCTGTTATACAACCTGTCGCAGGCCTATGCCCAGAAAGGCGACACCGAAAAACAAATCTATTACCTGGCCCAAACCGCCATAGCCGACCTGAAAGAAGCTAAACGTGAATATATATCCTTGCAAAAACTGGCCTTGCTGATGTTTGAAAAGGGAGATATCGAACGGGCCTACAAATATCTGAGTTGCTCGATGGAAGATGCCGTTGCCTGTAATGCCCGTCTCCGTTCTGTAGAAGTAACAGAGTTTTTCCCGATCGTGGATAAAGTGTATAAACTGAAAATCGAGAAAGAGAAACAGATATCGCGCACGTTACTGATTAGTGTGAGCTTTTTATCTTTCTTATTATTGGTAACGATCATCTACCTGTACCGGCAGATGAAGAAACTGTCCCTCATGCGAAAAGCAGTCAGTGCCTCCAATGAGCAGTTACAGGAAATCAATAAAGAGTTGAGCCAGGCCAGTAAAATAAAGGAAGAGTACATTGCCCTTTACCTGAACCAATGTGTCATTTATCTGGATAAACTGGATACTTACCGCCGTTCTTTAGCAAAGCTGGCTATGGCCTCCAAACTGGACGACTTATTCAAAACAATCAAGTCCGAGCAATTCATACGGGATGAACGGAAGAATTTCTACAATGAGTTCGATAAATCGTTCCTGAAGCTATTCCCCCATTTCATCAAATCGTTTAACGCCCTGATGACGGAAGAAGGAAAACTAAGCCCTAAATCCGGTGAAATATTATCCACCGAGTTACGCATCTTCGCCCTGATCCGCCTGGGAATCAGCGACAGCAGCAATATCGCCCATTTCCTGGGTTATTCGCTGGCTACCGTTTATTCGTACCGCAGCAAAGTGAGAAGCAAAGCGCTCGACAAAGAGAAGTTTGAAGAAGAAGTTGCCTCCCTTTAATCTTTCATACAGATTGTAAACAGGCATGATATCATTTCAAATAAATTCGTTACATTTGTCACCCATTATATTAAGGAAGGAAATAAATGATCGATCAACCTACCATAGACCGGATACTTGACGCTGCAAACATTGTGGATGTTGTTTCAGAATTCGTTACCCTGCGCAAGCGAGGGATCAACTATGTAGGATTATGTCCTTTTCATACTGATAAAACGCCCTCGTTCTACGTCTCTCCGGCTAAAAATATATGTAAGTGTTTTGCCTGTGGCGAAGGTGGTACGGCCGTTCACTTCATTATGAAGCATGAACAACTGAACTATTTCGATGCCTTGCGTTATCTAGCCAAGAAATATAACATCGAGATACAGGAACGGGAGCTGACCGACAAGGAGAAGCAAAGGAAAAGCGACCGCGAAAGTATGCTGATCGTCAATAGCTGGGCGCAGCAATACTTCACCACCCAACTATACGAACATGTAGAAGGAAAAACGATCGGACTGCGCTACTTTGCCGAACGTGGGTTCCGCGAAGACACCATCCGCAAATTCCAGTTGGGCTACAGCCTCGACAAGCGCGATGCTTTATACAAGGAAGCTACCAAAAACGGTTATAAGAAAGAGTTTCTGGAAAAGACCGGTTTGGTTATTGCCTACGATAACGGAGGGGTCAATGACCGTTTTCGTGGCCGTGTGATATTTCCGGTACATACGTTAAGCGGAAAAGTCGTAGCCTTTGGCGGCCGTGTGCTCAAGAAAGACGAGAAAACAGCCAAATATGTCAACTCTCCGGAAAGTGAGATTTACCATAAGAGTAATGAGCTTTACGGTATCTATTTCGCCAAACAGGCGATTGTCAAGGAAGACCGTTGTTTCCTGGTGGAAGGTTATACCGATGTAATCTCCATGCACCAGGCAGGAATAGAGAATGTGGTCGCCTCCTCCGGTACGGCTCTTACACAGGGACAGATACGACTTATACATCGTTTCACCAGTAATATAACCGTATTGTATGACGGTGATGCGGCCGGTATCAAAGCGGCCCTGCGCGGTATCGACCTGTTGCTGGAAGACGGGATGAATGTGAAAGTGGTTCTCTTGCCGGACGGCGAAGACCCCGACTCGTTTGCCCGTAAACATAATGCCAGCCAGTTTTCCGAATTTATCAAACAGAGCGAAACGGACTTTATCCGTTTCAAAACCCGTTTATTATTGGATGATGCGGGAACCGACCCGATCAAGCGCTCGTCGCTGATTACGGATATTATCCGTACGGTAGCCATCATCCCCGATAATATTGCCCGTTCCATCTATATCCGCGAATGCAGCGCCATGATGGAGATAGACGAACAGGTCTTGCTGAACGAAGTCAATAAAATCCGGTTAAGCAAGGAAGAAAGGCAGAACGCACAGCCACAGGCCGCTCCTCCGATATCAAACACCGCGAGCCTGATACCGGAATATCCGGATCTCCCCGGTTACCAGCCCCTGGTAGAGACCAGTTTCCTGCCAACGGATAATCCTATGCCGTTGCCGGACGACAACATGCCCCCTCCTCCACCTCCGATGGAAGAATATCCGATGGAAGAAACCGGGCCTATGGATGTTCCGCCTCCCGATTATCCGCCAGCTGAACCGCCACAGACGGTTCAACCGGTACAGCCAGTACAAACATTTCAGCCGAAACGTTCACCTTACGAAGTGTACGAACTGACGTTGCTAAAATATATCGTGCGGTATGGTGAACAAATCCTTTTTGATTATGTGGATGAGGAGACAAACGAACATATCGTGATGCGTGTGGCCGAATATATCCGTTACGACCTGGAACGTGACGACCTGACTTTCTATACCCCGATCATTAAAAGCATGCTCGACGAAGCCGCAGACAAATGCAAGACCGAGGGGTTTATTGCCAGCCGTTATTTCCTGGCCCATCCGGACCCGAACGTAAGCCGACTGGCCGCCAACCTGATCAGCGAAAAGTATCAACTGAGCAAGTATCACAGCAAATACCGCGAGTTGGAACAGGAACAGGATAAACTGGACCAGTTAGTCACCCGCGAAATATATGCGATGAAAGATGCTTATATCCTCCGGCAGATAAAGGAGACACAACTGGGCATCAAAGAGGCGCATGCCCAAGGAAATGAAGATAAGGTGTTTGAGCTGATGAAACAACTCACACGCCTGAATGAAATAAAAAACGTATTGAGTAAGGAATTGGGAGAACGTATCGTATTAAAAATGTAACAACAACTTATTGCCTATGAACTTTTTGGAAACGGAAGATGTGGTTAAACAATATGCCAGTCATCTAGCCTTGAACAAAGTCAGCATACAGGTTCCCGAAGGGAAAATATTCGGGTTACTCGGACCGAACGGTGCCGGAAAAACCACGCTGATTCGTATCATCAACCGCATCACCGCCCCCGACAGCGGCACCGTCCGTTTCAACGGACGCGAATCGAGACCGGAGGATATTTACCAGATCGGTTATCTCCCGGAAGAACGGGGATTGTATAAAAAGATGAAAGTAGGCGAACAGGCCATCTACCTCGCCCAACTGAAAGGGTTGTCTTATCCCGAAGCCCGGACCCGTCTGACCCGTTGGTTTGAAAAGTTCGACATCATGCCCTGGTGGAATAAGAAACTGGAAGAGTTATCGAAAGGAATGCAACAGAAAGTGCAGTTCATCATTACCGTCATCCACGAACCGTCACTGCTTATCTTCGACGAACCGTTCAGCGGTTTCGATCCGGTGAATGCGGAAAGACTGAAACAGGAAATCCTGGAACTGAAAGAGAAAGGACATACGATCATTTTCTCTACCCATAATATGGCTTCGGTGGAAGAAATATGCGATAACATAGCCCTGATTAATAAATCGCAAGTGGTATTATCGGGAAATGTGGCGGAAGTCAGAAACCGTTTCCGGAACAATACATTTACATTACGTATCTCATCCGATAGTGTCCTTTCAAACACTCCGGCGGATACCTTCACGCTGCTTTCCGAAAAAGAACAAAGCGGAATACGCGAACTGCAAATCCATAAAGCCGACGGGATCAGTAATTCCACTTTACTGTCTACTCTGTCCGAGCAGGTCGAAATCCTGTCGTTTGCCGAGGAACTTCCCTCCATGAATGATATATTTATTAACACCGTATCGGGCACAAACACCACACAGGCATGAATAAAATAGGACTTATTATCAAAAGAGAATATCTGCGCCGGGTAAGTAAAAAGTCGTTTATCCTGCTTACGCTTCTGACTCCGTTTTTATTTGCCGCACTGGTATTCGTACCGTTATGGCTATCGACTATCAAAGGGGATGAAGTACGTAATGTTGCCATCATCGATACGACCGGGAAATATGCCTCGTTGTTCGAGAATAACGAAAGTTTTCATTTCATCCACAGCGATAAAACGTTAGACGAATATCGTCAGGGGGGAGATAAGGAGGTATTCGCCTTCCTGAGTATCACAGACGACTTGCTGAACAATCCTAAAGCAGCAACCCTATATTCGGAGAAACAGGTACCGGCCGAACTGAGCCGTTTAGTCAACCAGACACTCAGCAAGCAGTTGGAAAGCGAAAAACTCGCCTCTTTCAATATCCCTAACCTGAAAGAGATCATCCGGGAAAGTAAAATCAATTTCAACGTACAGACCATAAAATGGAGTGAAGACGGAAAAGAAAGTGCTTCATCGGCAACCGTCGCTTCCGTCATCGGGATGGTGTTCACGTTCATTATCTATATGTTTATTATGATGTATGGTGCAATGGTGATGCAGGGGGTTATGGAAGAAAAGACCAACCGTATCATTGAGGTGATGATCTCATCCGTTCGTCCGTTCGACCTGATGATGGGGAAGATCATCGGGATAGGCTTCGTCGGACTGACACAAGTGTTCCTATGGGGTATTATCACGACCATACTGGTCAGCGTAGGAGGTTTTATGTTCTCCGGTGGAGTCGATGTGGCATCCCTACAAGCCGGACCTCAAATGGGGATGATGGATGCGAATGCGCTGGCATCTTCTTCAGGCAATGAGATTATGGGGATTATCAATTCGATCAATATCGCAGAGATCGGTATTTCCTTTATTATCTATTTCATTGGCGGCTATATGTTGTATGCATCCATATTCGCGGCTATCGGTTCGGCCGTAGACAGCCAGGAAGATACACAGCAGTTTATGGCGCCTGTTACGATCTTTATGATCTTTGCGCTGTACGCCGGCATTTACAGTATGGAAAATCCGGATGGCCCGTTGGCTTTCTGGTGTTCGATGATCCCATTCACGTCACCGATCGTTATGATGGTACGTATTCCGTTTGAAATACCTTTGTGGGAGAAGCTGTTATCTGTTTCCTTATTATATGCTTCTGCTATCGGTATTGTCTGGTTATCCGCCAAGATATACCGTGTAGGTATCCTGATGTACGGCAAGAAACCGAGTATCAAGGAAATGGTGAAATGGATTAAATATAAATAAGATATTAATTATAGAAAGATTTGAGCTATCTGCTAATTATAGGATGAGCCAGTTGGCGACGGTGTCTTCAAGCTGTAGGCCTGTAACAAATTAGCCCAGGGTTCTAACCCAATGTCATCAATTTAAGGTTCATAGTGCTCTTTTGTAATTAGTTAGAGTATAGTTTTTACAATTGGGCCTTCCTTTCCTTGCTCGTGGAAACTTTCTTCCCGGTCTGATGGGCACCAAATGC